>NZ_VPAM01000014.1:0-86846 GCF_013419215.1 Acinetobacter sp. YH12096
AGTAACTTGGACCAGTGTTGATCATTTAGCATTGTTCGAGGCATAGCGAGTGTAAAATTGGGTTTGGCGATTTAATTTTACTATCTCGCTATTTTTTTAATCAACAAATGTCAACAGACCCTAATAATCAACGCATTTTCAAGTTGCGGATCTACTGCGGTATTTTGCCATGTTCCAGCATAATCAGGCGCTGGACTTTGTTTACATGCAGTGAGGAGAACTGCGAACAACATCGCAGAAAATAATTGAATCTTTTTCAAAATACTGACCTTCTTTGTCAATGAGTTTTGCATTATAGAAAGCCTTGAAGAGAACTTAAGGCCGTTCATGTTGTGCAAAAGTTTCAAACAAAGTGCTGCTGTTTTTCTTTTGTCATGTTTTGAAACATTTGTAGTCTTTTATAATAAATAAGCCCACTTGATCATGGGCTTATATTTAAATATTTTCAATCTTTAGATTTATACGATTTGACGCATTGAACCAGTTTCTTCAAAAGTGGCATGCCAAGACAAAGCCTCTTTTAAAATATGCGGTGTCTGACCACCACGCTCACATGCGCGTTCAAAGTAGCTCAACAATGCTGCGCGATAATCTGGATGTGCACAGATTTCAATGACTTTACGTGCACGCTCACGTGGTGAAAGACCACGTAAATCTGCCAAGCCCTGCTCTGTAACTACGATGTCAACGTCATGGTCAGTATGGTCGGTATGGCTCACCATTGGCACCACAGATGAAATCGCACCGCCTTTTGCAATCGACTTAGTTACGAAAATGGCAATGTGCGCATGACGAGTAAAGTCTCCTGAACCGCCAATACCATTCATCATTTTGGTACCCGTCACATGGGTCGAATTTACATTTCCGTAAATATCAAACTCAAGCGCCGTATTAATCGCGATAATGCCTAAACGTCGAATGATTTCAGGATTATTGGATAGCTCTTGTGGACGTAACACAATTTTGTCTTTGTACTGATCAAAATTGTTCATCACATGCTGAGCACAAGGCTCAGACAGCGTCATTGAACAGCCTGAAGCAAAATTCATTTTTCCAGAATCAATCAGCTGGAAGGTACAGTCTTGTAGTACTTCTGAATACATTTCCAAATCATGAAAATTCGAATGCTCAAAACCTGCGAATACAGCATTGGCAATCGAACCCACACCTGACTGTAGCGGGCCTAAATTTTCAGGCAAACGCCCTGCTGCGACTTCACCTTCAAAGAAATCAATCAGATGCTGAGCAATCGCTAGGGTTTCAGCATCAGGTTCATCCATTTTAAACTGGGTATCTGGCAGATCATTCAACACAATAGCTGAAATCTTATCGGGGCTGACATTGATCCCAATTGTACCAATACGTTCACCGACCTGAGTCAGTGGAATTGGCCCACGGTTTGGTCGCGCTTTCGGCACATAAATATCATGTACACCTTCGAGCACTGGGTTAATCGTATTATCAATTTCAATAATCACATGATCTGCCATTTCAATGAAATTGGCTGAGTTACCACATGAACCTGTCGGAATAACTTGACCATCTTCTGTAATTGCAGTCGCTGCAATAACGGCCACATTAATGCGCGGTAAATTATGATGACGAATATTATCGGCCATTTCAGACAAGTGTTGGTCAATATACATAACCTCGCCAGCGTTAATGGCTTTACGTAAACCAGGATCTGCCTGATACGGATAACGACGTTCTATCGCATGCGCCGCATTGAGGCGACCATCGATACTATTTCCTAAACTAGCACCCGTTGCCAACGTGATACGAAGAGGATGTGAAACTGCATGATCTGCAAGTGCCAATGGAACCGTCTTTGCCTCACCTGCACCACCAAAACCACTTAAACCAACCACTGAACCATCTTGAATTAACTCAATCGCTTTTTCAGCAGACATTACTTTGTCGCGAAGGGAGAGTAAGCGAATGCGATCTAAACCATTCATAATTAAATCTCAAAAAATAAATATCTCAAAATAAACATCTTTTTTCGCCATCCCAGCGAACTGAGATAGCGTTTGTTATTGCTTATCTAAAAACGTACTTATCTAAAAGCTTACTTATATAAATTGAGGCAAATTAAATCAGTTCAACCGCAATTGCAGTTGCTTCACCGCCACCAATACACAGTGCTGCGACACCTTTCTTACCGCCAGTGCGTTTTAAGGCATGAATCAGCGTCACAATAATACGTGAACCTGATGAACCTAGTGGGTGACCAAGTGAGCAAGCACCACCGTGAATGTTCACTTTTGCTTCATCTAAGTTAAATCCATCAATCGCCAGCATTGTAACCATGGCAAATGCTTCATTGACTTCCCACAGGTCAACTTCTTGTGCATCCCAACCGGCTTGTGCAAGTACTTTCTCAATAGCACCGACTGGAGCAATCGTGAACTCTGACGGATGCTGTGAATTTGTAGCATAAGCAACGACTTTTGCCAGTGGTGTTAAACCACGTGCTTGGGCCGTTTCTTCTGATGTAACCACCAAAGCAGATGCACCGTCAGAAATTGAGCTGGCATTGGCAGCTGTGATCGTGCCGTCTTTTTTGAATGCAGGACGCAGTGTAGGGATTTTTTCAGGCTTAGCACTTAATGGCTGTTCATCTGTGTCAACAACGACGTCACCTTTACGGCTTTTAACAGTAACTGGCACGATTTCATTTTTGAAGAAACCGCCTTGAATCGCTGCAACGGCTTTATTGAGTGAGTTGATGGCAAAAGCATCTTGCTGTTCACGGGTATAGCCTTTTTTATCTGCCATATCTTGTGCCAGAATACCCATCGATAAACCTGTCTCAGCATCTTCTAAGCCTTCTTGAAACATGTGGTCTGTGGTTTTACCATGACCCATACGATAGCCTGAACGCGCTTTTTCAAGTAAATATGGCGCATTTGACATCGACTCCATACCACCTGCAACCACAATATTGGCCGAACCGGCTTTAATCGCATCAGCTGCTTGCATCACCGCCTTCATGCCTGAACCACAGATTTTATTAATCGTGGTGGCACCCGTTGTATCTGGTAAACCTGCTTGACGCATCGCTTGGCGTGCAGGACCTTGTTTAAGACCAGCCGGTAATACACAGCCAAAAATAACTTCGTCAATATCTGTAGGTTCTAAACCTGCACGTGCAACAACAGCCTGAATCGCTGCAGCACCTAAGTCTGGGGCTGTACAAGATGAAAGTGAACCCTGAAAACCACCCATCGCTGTACGTACGCCATCTACAATTACAATCATTTCTTATTTCATCCTGTTTTAAATCTTTTAACCCCAAGGAACCATGACTGGTTCCTCAGATTTTCCATCTTAATATTTTTCACAGTGGTTTCGATGAAACCTTAAGATTGAGCGGTGAAGTATTCTTCAGATAGCTGCATGATAAGTTCAGAACCTGCTTTAATGCGTTGAGCACGAGCAGCAAGGTCAGGTAGAACTTTATCAACATAGAAATCTGCGAGTACCAGTTTGTTTTGGTAGAAGCTCTCTGTTTTTGCTGCCGCAGCTTTGCTAATACGTGCAAACATATAAACAAAGCTGAGTAAACCAACTGCATGCAGATAATCGACTGCAACCGAACTGCTAAAGTCTGGTGTAGTTTTAGATTGTTCAATAATGAATTGCGTTAATGCTTCAACTTCGTCAGAAACTTGCAATGCTGCAGATTTAACTTTTGAATCTGCCATGGTTGCAGCAAAATCACGAATTTCAGTAATGTATTCGGCAATAAATGCACCATTACATTTCGTGGTTTTGCGTCCAATTAAATCAATCGCTTGTACGCCATTTGTGCCTTCGTAAATCTGCGAAATACGTAAGTCACGAATGCATTGCTCCATGCCCCATTCACGGATATAGCCATGACCACCAAAGCACATTTGCGCTTCTAAAGTAGCTTGTAGGGCTGTATCTGTTAGGTAGGCTTTTGCAATAGGTGTCAATAAAGCCACGCGGTCATTGGCTTTTTTCACTGCAGCTTCGTCAGTTGAATATTTTGTAATATCCAGTTGCTGACCAACATACACAGCAAATGCACGCGATGCTTCGTTGTTGGCGCGTACATTCAACAACATACGACGTACATCACCATGTACCAAAATAGAGTCGGCTGGTTTTTCAGGAGATTTTACACCTGTCGCAGAACGACCTTGTAGACGATCAGTCGCATACTGTGCAGCATTTTGGTAAGCAAATTCTGCGGCGCCAATCCCTTGGATACCCATCGATAAACGTTCATAGTTCATCATGACAAACATCGCCGCAAGACCTTCGTTTTCTTTACCAACGATATAACCTTTGGCACCATCAAAGTTCATAACACACGTTGCAGAACCTTTAATACCCATCTTGTGTTCAATTGAACCCGCTGAAACAGCATTACGTTCACCGACTGAGCCATCGGCATTGACATGGAATTTTGGAACGATAAACAATGAAATACCACGTGAACCCGCAGGTGCATTTGGCGTTTTTGCTAACACAAGATGGATGATGTTTTCACACAGATCATGTTCACCACTAGTGATGAAAATTTTCGTGCCTGTAATATTAAATGAACCATCTTCATTCGGCTCTGCTTTGGTTTTAATGATCCCCAAATCAGTCCCTGAATGTGGTTCAGTTAAACACATAGTGCCTGACCATTCACCCGTATAAAATTTTGGAAGATAGGTTTCTTTTTGCTCTTGCGAAGCACGGTCATTAATCGCCATACCTGCACCCACAGTCAGTAGTGGATACAACATAAATGATGGATTGGTACTCCAAATCATTTCGTCAGCAAGTACTGTCAACATTTTCGGCATGTTTTGGCCGCCCCATTCTTCAGAAGCGCCTAACCCAACCCAACCACCTTCAGCGAATTGTTTAAAAGCGTCTTTAAACCCTGTAGGCGTAGTAACAACACCATTACTAAACTGCGCACCACCTTCTTCATCTGCAGTACGGTTCAAGTCTAGAATAACGTTTTTAGAAAACTTAGCCATTTCTTCTAAAATGGCATTTGCAGTCGCCATATCAATATGAGCTAAGTTTTCATTTGACTGCCAGAACTCATCTGCATTGAATACATCATTTAAGATGAAGTCCATGTCCTTTAACGGCGCATTGTATATTGGCATTGTACTTTCCTTTTCTACAGGCTTTGTCAGCGTTTTTGACAAAGTACTTTTTTAAAGTTGCACGCTCCCGCACAAAATCATCAAATCAATTTTGTGTGGATTTTTTAAAGATCTGTTTTTTCAGATAGATATCTAAAATGGATATAGATAATGTGTTTTTACCGACAAGTGGAAAATAACCACCTGATATTTTGAGCAGCATTATTTTATTACAATTAAATAAATTTATTGAATTGACTAAATTTATAATTGGTAATTGATTAAAACCAAACATAATAGTACCTATAATCATGTTTAATTTAGGTTGTATTAATAACATAACAACCAAGACCGTTTTGTTAAATGCTGCTTTTGTTGTAAAAGCGAAAAGACAATAAATTAAAAAAAATAAAAATGGAATTTTATTTCAAAAAAATGACCTCAAGGGTTCAGTTTTATTGACATTAATTTTATGCTATGAATTCTATATGTTTTACGCACTCTACTAATGTGTTTATTTTTAAACCAATTTATGTAATATTTGAGACCATAGTGGAATGTAAGATTCACAAGATTTAGCTTAAGCTAGGCTTGTTCACCCTCAAGATGTTTATGGAACAGTTATCATGAGTTCAGTACGCCAACAAAATTTTATCCTTCGCAAGGAAAAAATTTTAGCCATGGCAGAAACCCTGCTATTAGATAATAATCAAGACATCACCTTAAGTGAGTTAGCTTGTGAACTAGATATTGCCAAAGGCACGATTTATAAACATTTTAAAAGTAAAAACCAATTATATTTAGAACTGATTATCTTAAATGAAAAACGATTATTAGAAATTTCAAAAAAATATAATCATGATATTAAAACTTATGTTTCACAATATATGCTTTATAATATGTTGAATTCCAATAGAACTATATTATTACATGTCATTGAAGAACGCTTAACCAATAATGAACGTAAATTAAAAGAGTTATTTGAAGAGCTCTATCGTGTTCGTGAAGAACGTATTATTGAAATTAAGGATATGACCAGTGATTATCTAAAATCACTTGAAAGCGCAATGTCGATACGTGATTATTTATCTTATATTTGGACGGTCACTTATGGTGCATCCCTACTCCTCAATTCAACGCATTATCAAAAATCAATCGGTTCACGTGAACGCTTAATCAAGCTATATATTAATCAGGCGCTGATGACGCCAGATAAAATTTCAGCCGTATAAAATTGATTTATAAATAAAAAATCCGAACAATTGTTCGGCTTTTTTTATACATTAGACAATATCTAAGTTATGCAATCACAGGTGGGAAACCATCTTCGGTTAAAGCGCTAATCAATTGCTCTGCACTAGCACTGGATTCAACCTCAACTAATTTAGTGGCTACATCAATAGTGACCGTTGCATTTTCATCTAAGTCTTTAATCGTTGCTGTCACGCTACGTGCGCAACCACCACATGTCATATTATCAATACGAAATTTCATGCTGTTCATCCTTCTTTTCTAATAACAACACTATAAACCTTGCCACGATTGTAAGGTCAAGCGGGTTTAAATCTTTGCTGTATGGCAGCACTCAGCCATGCCCGTTTCGATTTGATTTAAAATCGTACAATCGGCTTGATCATTACCGGCACAGCCATCGACGGACTGTTGCAAGATCTCAACCATGGCCTGTAAGTCTGCGATTTTTTGATTTAAGGTCTGGATATGTTTTAACGCCAATGCTTTAACTTCTACACTTTGCCGACTTTGATTTTTCCAAAGTCCAAGTAAATCTTTCATTTGTTCAGAAGAAAAACCTAAATCACGCGCATGTCTCAAGAAACTCAAGGTTTTAATATCGGCTTCCGAGTAAATTCGATAGCCTGCATCGGTGCGCTGTGCATTATTTAACAGCCCAATCGATTCATAATAACGGATCATTTTTGCAGAAATGCCCGAAGCTTTTGCTGCTTGTCCAATATTCATCTCAAGACTCCTGAAAAACTGGCCCTTTAAATGCTTTTAAACGTAAGGCATTCGACACAACAAACACCGATGAAAGTGCCATTGCACCTGCTGCGAACATAGGTGAAAGCAGTATGCCAAAGAATGGATATAACACACCTGCAGCGACAGGAATCAATGCTGCATTGTAAATAAATGCCCAAAATAGGTTTTGGCGAATATTATTCATCGTCGCAGTACTCAGTGCGATTGCTGTCGGTACCATTTGTAAATTACCCGACATGAGCACCACGTCCGCAGCCTCTATCGCCACATCTGTCCCTGTACCAATCGCCATGCCGACATCTGCTTGCGCAAGTGCAGGCGCATCATTAATACCATCGCCCACAAAACATACAACACCATGTTCTTTTTGCAATTTTTGTACAGATTGCACTTTTTGATCTGGCATTACTTCAGCGATCACATGATCAATTTTCAACTGTCGTGCTATCGCAGTGGCAGTGTGTCGGTTGTCACCTGTAATCATGGCCACTTTCAGTCCTAAATCATGCAAAGCTTGAATGGCTGCGAAGGTTGTGGCTTTGATCGGGTCGGCAACAGCAACAATGGCAGCAAGCTGTTGATCGATCGATACATAGAGCGGGGTTTTCCCTTCATTGCCCATGCGTTCCGCCAGTGATGAAAAGATTTGTGTATCTAAACCAAGTTTATGCATCAAATGATCTGCACCGATATAAATGCTTTGTCCTTCAACAACGGCCTGAATCCCAGCACCAGTCACGGAATCAAACTGTTCAACCTCTAAAAGTTGCACTTGCATCTCTTTCGCAGCTTGTACGATGGCATAGGCAATTGGATGTTCAGATTTCTGCTCTACGGAGGCCAATAACTGAAATACACGATCTTTATCAAATGCTTCAGTGACTTCAAAATCTGTCAGTTTCGGTTTACCTTCCGTCAAAGTCCCAGTTTTATCGACCGCAACCACTTGCGTATTTTTGAGTTGTTGTAAGGCTTCACCTTTACGGAACAATACTCCAAGCTCTGCACCTCGCCCTGTACCGACCATAATAGACGTTGGCGTTGCCAAACCCATTGCACATGGACATGCGATGATCAGAACTGCTACAGCATTGACTAATGCATAGGTTAAACTCGGTTCAGGTCCTACAACATACCAAACTAAAAAGGTGATCAAGGCCAACGCCATCACCACCGGTACAAACCATAACGTGACTTTATCCACCAAAGCTTGAATCGGTAATTTTGAACCCTGAGCTTGTTCGACCATATGGATAATTTGTGCCAAAACAGAATCTTGACCTACCGCAGTGGTTTGTATTTTCAATGCCCCATTTTGGTTAATCGTACCACCGACAACTTCATCACCGGCTTTTTTCTCGACCGGAATAGGCTCTCCACTGATCATCGATTCATCAATATAACTGTTCCCAGACACTACAGCACCATCAACTGGGCAACGTTCACCAGGCCGTATTTCAATCAACATACCTGTTTCAACATCACTAATCGGCAAATCTATATAGCTTCCAGATTGCTCTACACGTGCTGTTTTGGGTTGCATGCCGACTAAGTATTGAATGGCTTGCGATGTTTTACCTTTGGCTTTCGCCTCCATAAAACGACCCAAAAGAATCAACGCCACAATTACTGCGGCTGCTTCAAAGTACACATGAACCGTACCTTGCGGTAATAATTGCGGAGCAAATGTTGCAACACAAGAAAAACTATAAGCAGATAAAGTCCCGACTGCGACCAAAGAATTCATATCCGGGACAAGTCGCGCAAGTGCTGGTATGCCGTGCTGATAAAAGCGTCTTCCGGGTAGGATTAACACCAAAGTGGTTAATATAAACTGAATATACCAACTATTTTGTGTCCCTAAATTATGCGCAATAAAATGATGAAACGCTGGAATCATGTGTGATCCCATCTCCAAGATAAAAACAGGAACAGCGAGTACCAATGCGATGATTAAATCACGTTTGAGTAACCGAGCTTCGTCGGCTTTTTTTTCTGCCATTGTCGGTTGTTGCTGCGTAGCAATGCTAGCACTGTATCCCGCTTTTTTAACTGCCGCGATCAATTCTTGTGTTTTTGAAGCGGGAGCCTGAACAAAGGCTTTTTCACTGGCTAAATTTACCGTTGCTTTATTGACACCGTCTACAGCGTTTAAGGCTTTTTCAACCCGTGCCACACATGAAGCACAGGTCATTCCATCAATATTTAATTCAATATTGGGCTGTGCAATATGAAAACCTGCTTTTTCTACAGACTTCGCCAATGCAGAATTTTCAACAGTTGCCAATGCCGTAATCGTGGCTTTTTCAGTTGCCAAATTCACTTTTGCATCGATGACTTCTGGAACTATCTTTAAGGCTTTTTCAACACGTGCAACACACGATGCGCAAGTCATTCCTTCAATTTCAAGTTCAATCTGCTTTTGTGCAACGCCAAAACCTGCCTTTTCAACGGCCTGAATTACAGCAGAATAATCCACATTTTTATCACTCTGAACATGTGCTGTTTCAGTGGCTAAATTCACTTGAGCATCAGTGATGCCATCGACTTTTTTTAAGGCTTTTTCCACCCGTGCCACACAAGAAGCACAGGTCATCCCTTCAATAGCAAGTGTGCCATCAAAAAGTTTGCGTTCTGTCGAATCTGTCATGGCAAAATCCCAATCATATGTGCTTGTTTTAGGCTATAGCTTAAACTTTACCACAATGGGAAGGTCAAGTTTTTCTGACTCACAGCAAGGCTTTTCTTTAAGGTATAAAGAATTGCGAAGATTTAAAAACATAATCAATAATATTGAATAATGATTATTCAATTAGTTTGTTTTTCTGATATTAAAACCACACATTTCCTCATTATTCAGTAAGATAGAGATTCGTGACCACCAAACGAATTACTCTCTTTCGTATGTACAAACTGTCGAACATTTGCTTTAACTGCGCATATTTATGTGCTTTTTTATTTTTAATTTTAAGTTGGAGTCTAGATCATATTGATGTTTGGCTCACTCAAGTGGTTATCCCTGCTGTCACGATATGCATACTCTTAGGCTTCCTGTTTAAATACATCGCTCGAAAGTTAGGACATGAACCACCTAAAAGAAAAATTAAACAACAAAATGCCAAAAACGATGATCAAGACGCGGCTTAAGATACTTATAAATAACGAAATCATCAATAAAAAAGCCCATTCAAATGAACGGGCTTTTTTTCATGTCAGACCTATTAGTCAGCACTAATATCTTCAAATAAAACTGACGAAAGATAACGTTCACCACCATCCGGTAAAATGACCACAATAGTTTTGCCTGCATTCTCAGGACGCGCAGCAAGTTTTGCCGCCGCAGCCATAGCAGCACCGCTAGAGATACCCACTAAAATACCGTCATGAGTAGCCGTTTTACGTGCCCATTCGATCGCTTCAGCACTTTCAATACCGATCACTTCATCAACAAGGTCTAGATCCAAGTTACCCGGAATAAAGTTAGCGCCAATTCCCTGAATTTTGTGTGGCCCAGGAGTCAGTGTTTCGCCTTTTTTCGCTTGGGCAATAATCGGAGATTCAGCCGGTTCTACCGCAACAGAATAAAGTGGCTGATTTTTCACTTTTTCAAAATAGCTTGAAATGCCTGAAATCGTACCGCCTGTACCTACACCTGAAACTAAAATATCCACTTTACCACCGGTCGCTTCCCAAATTTCTGGGCCAGTGGTCAATTCATGAATTTTAGGGTTTGCAGGGTTTTCAAACTGTTGTGGTAAATAATACGTTTCAGGATGTTCGGCAACGAGGCGCTGTGCTTCTTCGACCGCACCTCTCATGCCTTTAGCAGGTTCAGTCAATACGAGATTTGCACCAAAAGACTTCAACACCTTACGGCGTTCGATACTCATACTTGCTGGCATGGTTAATGTAATTGCATAACCTTTCGCTGCTGCAACAAATGCTAAAGCAATCCCTGTATTACCACTTGTAGGTTCTACAATATGCATACCCGGTTTTAATAAGCCTTTTTCTTCTGCATCTGCAATGAGAGCTGCACCTACACGACATTTCACTGAAAATGCTGGGTTACGGCTTTCAACTTTAGCCAAGACCGTTGCTTCTGACTGAATCGCACGATTAATACGAACTAAAGGTGTATTACCAATCGCTTCAGCGTTATTACTATATACTGCGATACCTAAATTACTCGTTGCTGGAAAAGCTGAATCTGTTGTCATGACTATTTATCCCTTGTGTATTTATTGAATACGATCTTTAGATGATACAATTATTTTCAAAGTGTGCATGATGTTTTAAGCTAATGTCTTATATTTATGTGCATTTTGTGAAAGCTTGCACTAAAATCAAGCAATAAATTTAACTGATTAACTAAATTTAAACTTATAAAAATTAATGATATTTGATTTCATAAAAAACCATAGAAATTGTCTTATTTATTCAATGTATTAAGCCGTGATATCCGTATACTTGAGCTGTTGTTAATCGTATGGACATATCCAATGAATACCGATCTGGAAATCACTACTATGCGTGATTCTGCCGAATTAGTCGTGGGCGTTTTAAAGTCGCTGGCAAATACGGATCGTCTACTAATTTTATGTCATCTAGCACAGCAAGAATTGAATGTGTCTCAGATTGAAGAAATCACTGATATTAAACAGCCAACCCTCTCACAACAACTGATGATGTTACGCAAAAGTGATGTTGTGACCACGCGTCGTGATGGAAAGCAAATTTATTATTCAATTAAAGATGCAAATTTAGTTCAAGTTCTCAATACTCTTTACCAATTGTATTGCAACCAATCTTATAAATAACACTTAGTTATTTTAAAATTTCAAGCCAGACATGCTGTTCTTGCACCACTATAGATGAATTATCGCAATGGGCAGCAATTCAATACCTCAATTTACCCGCAATACTTCTTCAAAATTTCAATATCTATATCTATTTCGAATATCCAAAGCTTTAAATCAGCTCATACTTTTCATTAATTCATTTAAAATGATGGCTTCTTAAATATCCCCTTAAATTTCCTGCAATATTGTACGGTCAAAATTTATTGCACAAGACTTCTTAGCATTTTTTATGCATAATATATATGAAATTGTGATTTAGATAAGTTTATGTCAGATTTAAAACCTCATTTCTTACAGAAATTTCCTGCTTGGCAGTGGTTACAGCACTACAGCACTGTGAAATTTAAATCTGATGTACTTGCTTCGCTGATCGTTATTGCCATGTTAGTCCCTCAAGGTATGGCGTATTCCATGCTGGCAGGTTTACCCCCAATCATGGGTTTATATGCCAGTATTTTACCTATGATTGTCTACGCCCTCATTGGTGGAAGTTCAACCTTATCGATAGGCCCTGTGGCAATCATTTCGATGATGACCTTCGCCACGCTCAATCCGCTATTTGAAGTCGGTTCGCCTGTTTATATTGAAGCAGCGACACTTTTGGCCTTAATGGTCGGGCTGATTTCTCTACTTTTGGGTGTATTCCGTTTCGGTTTTTTAATTCAGTTGATCAGTCATCCTGTCATTAAAAGCTTCATTATTGCTTCGGCACTGCTCATTGCACTGGGTCAGTTTAAGTTTCTCGTCGATGTCCCGCTAAAAGCCAACAACATCCCTGAGTTTGTTTTAAGTCTGTGGGAATACCTGAGTTTAACTCACTTTGCTTCACTCATCTTTGGTGTGCTGGCCATACTGTTTTTAATCTATGTACCAAAAATGTTGGCCACTCAATCGATCCAATCTCGATTCGGCTCTACTGCCTTTCTAAGTAAAGCACTTCCATTGATACTCGTGGTGATTTCGATTGCATCGGTGATGTTATTTGACCTGCAAAATGTCGGCATTAAAACCGTCGGTGAAATTCCTTCAGGTTTTCCACCCTTAAGCTTTCCACATTGGAACTGGGAACTGGTACAAACCTTACTGCCCGGTGCAACAATGATTGCCATGATCAGTTTTGTTGAGTCACTGTCTATTGCCCAAGCCACTGCCTTACAACAACGAAGCCAACTCAACAGTAACCAAGAGTTGGTCGCTCTAGGTTTAGCCAATCTAAGCGCTGGGGTTAGCTCTGCCTTTCCAGTGACGGGTAGCTTATCTCGTACAGTGGTTAATGCAGATGCAGGTGCAAAAACCCCGATGGCAGGTGTGTTGTCGTCATTGCTGATTATCGTTGTCAGTCTTTACTTCACTGGTTTTTTCCAAGACTTGCCCTTAGTGATCTTGGCGGCCACGATTATTGTTTCTATTTGGAAATTAGTCGACTTTAAACCTTTTGTGGATACTTGGCGTTATTCAAAAGCTGATGGTATTGCGATGTGGGTGACCTTTTTCGGTGTGGTGTGTATCGATATTTCTACGGGTCTCATTATTGGCATTATTTCTACCTTTATTCTGTTGTTATGGCGCATTAGTCGTCCACATATTGCGGTGATCGGCTTGGTTGAGGGCACACAGCATTTCCGTAATGTACAGCGTCATCATGTCTATACCGCACCACATATACTCTCGCTCCGTATAGATGAAAATATCTCGTTTTTAAATGCCAATACGCTTAAAGGTTTCCTGATCAATGAAGTCAGTCAAAATATTGACCTAGAGCATGTTGTTATCAATTGCTCAAGCGTCAGCTCAATTGACCTCAGTGCCTTGGAAATGTTGGAAGATTTAAATGCTGAATTATCAAAATTAGATATTCGACTGCATTTTTCCGAGGTCAAAGGCCCTGTCATGGACAAATTGCAGCACTCAAAATTACTCACGCATTTGAGTGGTCAAATTTTTCTCACCCACTATCAAGCCGTTACAGAGCTTGCGACAGCCAGTTCTGAGTACCAAATTTAAAGGCCTATTAGCTCACTGTTTAATCAATGCGAATTTGATAAACAGTGAGTTTTGAAGGGTTTACATTTTAATACACAAAAATAGATTATAAAAAACAAAGGTTTATTTTTAAATTAAATTATTTTTTAAGCATTCCACATTTTCGTATAAAATACAGGGCTAATTTTCATCATTTTGTCATTGTTATTCTGACAAGGCTCTCCTATGTTTTCAGCATTTACACGCTTGAGTTTAGTAACCCGAATTATTATCGCCATTATTTTAGGTGTATTGGTTGCTTTTGTTGCTCCAGGCGTTGCACCCTATTTAAGTTTGCTTGGTGATTTATTCATTAAGGCATTGAAATCCGTAGCACCGATACTGGTCTTTGTACTTGTACTGTCATCCATTGCAAATTTCAAAGTGGGCAGCAGTAATTCTTACATTAAACCGATTATGTTGATGTACGCTATTGGTATGTTCCTTGCTGCTTTAAGTTCAGTAGTAGCAAGCCTTTTATTCCCAATTACATTAATTTTGGATGTTGCTGCAGAAAATCTTGTTCCGCCAGGCAGTCTTGCTGAAATATTGAAAAACTTATTATTAAGTTTTGTCGCAAACCCTGTTACAGCCATTTCAGAAGCAAATTTCATTGGAATTTTAGCTTGGGCTGTTGCCTTGGGTATTGCATTTCGCCATGCATCAGATACCACTAAAGTTTTCTTATCCGATGCTGCTGATGCGGTGAATAAAGTAATCCGTTTAGTGATTAACTTTGCACCTGTCGGTATCTTTGGTTTGGTTGCTGTTACATTTGCCGACTCAGGTTTGAAAACACTGATCAGCTATGCACACTTACTTGCGGTCTTAATTGGTACCATGTTCTTTGTTGCCTTGGTCATCAATCCACTAATGGTGGCATTTATGACCCGCTCAAATCCGTTCCCATTGGTTTTCCAATGTTTACGTGAAAGTGGTATCACTGCATTCTTTACGCGTAGTTCTGCTGCAAACATTCCTGTAAACCTTGACCTTGCGAAGCGTCTTGGTGTACCAGAGTCAACTGCAAGCGTAGCGATTCCTTTAGGTGCAACTGTCAATATGGCAGGTGCATCGGTCACAATTACAGTCCTCACACTAGCAGCAGTTCATACTTTGGGCATTTCTGTTGATTTCAGCACAATGTTGATTTTATCAGTCGTTGCTACCGTTTCTGCATGTGGTGCTTCAGGTGTTGCTGGTGGTTCATTGCTGCTTATTCCAGTGGCTTGTGGCCTGTTTGGTATTTCAAGTGATATCGCGATGCAAGTTGTAGCCATTGGTATGGTTATTAGCGTACTTCAAGATTCAACTGAAACCGCTTTAAACTCTTCGACTGACGTATTATTTACAGCTGCAGTAGACCGTGGTTTAAGATAATATCCTGATATTGGATACTTTTTAAGGCGAGGCCATGCCTTTTCAGACTTTACCGCTTTGGATACAACTGGGTGCTTTTTTTCTCGCAGTGAATGCAGGAATGATTAATGTACTCGGCCTGGTGACGATCTTGCACCAGTCGGTATCTCACATGACGGGTAATGTCAGTATGTTAGCCATGGCTTTAATTGCAGGGCAGCCGGCTACAATTATTTATTTGATTTTAGTGTTGCTCTGTTATGTGATTGGCTCATTTTATAGTGGGCTAATTCTAGGAAATAGTCACTTTAGCTTAACGCGACGTTATGGCGTCCCATTAAGCTTAGTGGCTTTTTTTATTGTCCTATGTTGGCTACTATTGCCCTATTTTCCACGTTACGCTTTGCTTTGGGCATGTGTGGCTATGGGTGTACAAAATGCAATGGTTAGCCACTATAAAGGTACCATTATTCGTACCACACACCTTTCTGGTGTTTTGACGGACTTAGGTTTGGCTTTGGGTTATAAAGCCCGTGGACTTCCGGTTGAGTCGAAACGTGTGGTCTTACATTTATTAATTTTGGCGGGATTTATCGTCGGTGGCATACTTGCCAGTTGGCTTTATCCTTATTTAAAATTAAACGCATTCCTGATTCCTGCCGCACTCAGTTTAGTCATGAGCGCGGTATATTGGATCATCTATTTTCATTATCGACATATACACGATTAGTTGGAACGTACTATGGTTAAAAATGCATTACAGGCGCAACTGCTTAAAGCAGGTCTGGTCGATAATAAAAAGGCAAAAAAATTGTCTAAACAAGCCGTACATGAAAAACGTACTGGTGAAAGTAAAGATGCTGAAATCAAGGCGAAAATTGAGCAAGATCAGCAGCAGAAAATGGCCAAAGATCATGCTTTAGAGCAAGATCGTAAAGCAGTTTTGCAAGAAAAAGAATTAAAAGCTGCCATCATGCAAATGATTAATCAGCATAAAATTCGTGATACCGATGGCGAATCGACCTATCAATTTATCGATGATGCCAAGATCAAAAAGCTTTATATCAATCAGCAAATTTATAATGCCCTTGTTGCGGGTAGTCTTGTTATTGCACGTGAAAATAGCAACTATGCTTTTTTACCAAAAGAATTAGCCGACCGTATTAATGCGAAAATGGAAGGCTTTATTATTGTGAATAATTCTGAAGTGAATGAGCAAACCACGGATGAAGAAGATCCATATGCAGCTTATGTAATTCCTGATGATTTAATGTGGTAAGCATTTCATATCGCTAATGAAGCTCCTAATTAGGGGGCTTTTTTTAGCTCAACATTTATTTATTTTAGTTCATCAATTAGGTTATACCTTCAAAAAATCATTTTTAGCACAAAATAAGTAACATTATGGACTATACATGTCGTAACTCCGTAAAGTTTACGAGTATAAAATTGCTTATATAATCATAATAATTACAATAGTTTGATCATTAAGCCTTTCATTTACTTCAATAAGAGTAGGATAATTTTGGAAAAATTTCAGTTCATTAAAAATATTCAAGATTGGTCAGATCAATACCCTTGGTTAGAAATGCTGACATCGCTCAGTCTCATTATTGTTTTTGCCATCATTGCAAATTTTATCGCCAAGCAAATCGTGGTGCGTGGAATTCGTAAGCTCGTTTCTAAAATGGCCTTTAGCCATAGTCAAATTTTGTCAGAACATAGTGTGATTAAACGCTTTGCTAACATTGTTCCAGCAATTGTGATCTTAAATGGCATAACCACAGTCCCACATTTATCTGTGAAATTTATTTCAATCGTGCAGATGGCTTGTCAGGCTTTTATCTTCTTGACCATTGCTTTGGCAATTTCTGAATTACTGAATATTTTTAATCTGATTTACCAACGTAATCCAAAATCTAGAAACAAACCGATTAAAGGCTATTTGCAGTTGGTCAAATTGATTATTTTTTTGGTGTGTGGCCTGATGATTTTAGGTACTTTCCTGAAAAAAGATGTATTTACATTACTCGCAGGCTTTGGTGCTATGGCGGCCGTGCTCATGTTGGTTTTTCAGAACACCATTTTGTCACTGGTGGCTTCGGTACAAATTTCTTCTTATGATATGGTGCGAATTGGTGACTGGATTGAGATGCCGTCGCTTAATGCAGATGGCGATGTCATTGATATGTCATTACATACCATAACCGTGCAGAACTTTGATAAGACTTTTACCACGATTCCAACCAATAAATTGGTGACTGATACCTTTAAAAACTGGCGTGGTATGGCTCAGTCAGGTGTGCGCCGTATCAAACGCTCGCTTTATATCGATCAAAGCTCTATTCATTTCATGACTCAGGATGAGCAAAACAAACTCAAAGAATTTTTATTATTAGATCAATATCTTGACCATAAGCATGAAGAGCTTGCTCAGTTTAATCAGCAACTTTCAAATCAGTCGCAATATAATCAGCGCCGTTTAACCAATCTTGGGACCTTTCGTGCCTATGTAGAATTCTACTTACAACAGCATTCAGGCATTGCCCAACACCAAACGATTTTGGTGCGTCAGTTACAACCCACGAGTGAAGGCATTCCTTTAGAGATTTATGCTTTTAGTAAAACCATTGCATGGAAAGATTATGAAGCGATTCAATCTGATATCTTTGACCATCTGATCGCAATCACACCTGAGTTTGGACTTAAAATCTATCAAGCCCCTTCTAGTGCCGATTTTAAAGCCCTCGTTCAACCAAATGCCGATAAAAGTTAAACTTTCCTCTCCCCATGTATATTCAAAGAAGAAATTCTGCAAATTTAAAAAGTCACAATGGCTTTTGAATATACATGGGGCTATCGGTTACCCCCCTCTACTTCCGCAATTACTTTAGATCATGCGATACAAGGAATAAAAGCGAATCAGATAAATGCGCTAATCGCTCAATTCCTTAAAAATATAATTCATCCGAAACAACTAAATATAATTAAAAAATCAGAACAAATACTATACAAATGTAGACATTTTTAGATACTATTTGTTAACAGTTGCATAAAAACGCTTCTAAAATAGGAACTTGATCATGGAAGGCCCCAATCAACCTTCTCAGAAATCAGTTAAAAACGAATCACAATTACTCATAGAATCGATGAATCGCACTTCTGCCAAACATACGCTCATACAGGCAGAAGCATGTGACCTAGAGAATCGTGTCTGTATTGAGCGTGCTTTATCCGACCCGATTGCACGAATTCCGGCACAGTTTAAAAATGCTTATTACAAATTTTTGTACTATAACCAGAAAGACTATTTAAAACAGGTCAACTATTTCGCTCAATTGGCTTTTTTAATCTATTTTTGGGCAGATCGCTATGTCCTGCCAGACGTAGAAATGCTTTCAGGTGTAATTCGTATCATTGCAATTATTGGTGCATTTAGTCTGAATTATATTCTGTTTAAATATATCAAACAGATTAAATTGCTCGATTTAATATTACCACTAGCGACTTGCCTTTCTGCAATCCTCTGGTTTGAGATATTACTTCAGTCGAAAAATGAACTGGTTCATAGCTATCAATATGCCGCCATTATTTTGATCGTATTGGGTAATTTAAGTATTCATGTGCATTTTCGCCCTTCGATTATGACCTCAGCCATGATCACGGCAGCGATCCTTTTTGGCGCATGGCGCATTAATGATTTTGGTGATTTTACAATATTTTTATTGGTGTACGTTCCTGTGCTGCTGTTCAGTATGTATATCTGCTGGAACTCTACGCTCAACTCTCGTAAAACGTTTCTAAGAGCGCTGCTAGATGACTGGAACTTTCATACCCTGCGCAAAATTGCCCATACGGATGAATTAACCCAGTTAAGCAATCGTCGCCAATTTGTACATGCTGCAAATAAAAAAATCCAAGAAACCCCTATGACGGTCTGTACCAGTCTTTTGATTTTTGATGTCGATCATTTTAAAGCGATTAACGATCAATACGGACATGATGTCGGCGATCAAGTGTTATGCCAAATTGCTGAAATTGCACGGAAAGAAATGCGTTTTTACGATATATTGGCGCGTTTCGGGGGTGAAGAATTTATTGTACTTTTGCCTTATACCGTCCCAGAAGATGCATTAAAAATTGCTGAACGGTTAAGACATAAAATGGAACAATACCAGTTTTATATAGATGGTCAATTGGTGAAATTTTCGATCTCCATTGGTGTTTCCAAAATTGACCCTAACCACGCCAAACTTGATCAGTTAATTAAACAAGCCGATATTGCTCTATACGAAGCAAAACGCCAAGGTCGTAATCGGGTTGTACATTTTAATTCTATGAACTTTTGCAGCCAAGCTTTTAAGTAAATAAAACAAATCAAAATGGAGAAAAACCAGCGAATCCATTACACTCAGAGCTGAAGAAAGAAAGATTAATTATAGCAAAATTCTCAGGTTATCTGCATGCTTAAATGGTTTGAAAATTTAGTTGACGCTTATCCTGAACAGGACTTGAATAAACCATTGCCGACAAAATTTTTCCCCTTTGTATGGCAAGCTGCGACGGGTGTAAAAAAATACCTATTGTTATTGGTACTCTGTACAGCAGGTGTAGCGAGTTTTGAAGCACTGCTTTATTCCAAAATTGGCGAATTAGTCAATTGGATCAGTAAGTCTCAACCTGAAACCTTTTTACAGCAGCACCAGACGAATCTGACCATTTTAAGCTTTATTTTATTGGCAAATATCTTCTTTTCTTGCCTTCAAACCATTATTAAACATCAGATTCTATATAGCACCTTTCCAATGCGCCTACGTTGGAGATTTCATAACTTATTACTGAAACAAAGTTTAGATTTCTTCCACAACGACTTTGCAGGTCGTTTATCTGCCAAAGTCATGCAAACTTCACTGGCTGTACGTGAGTTTTGGATTATTCTTGGTGACATGTTGGCCTATGTCTTCATTTACCTGATTTCGATCACCGTGATTTTAGGTGCTATATCGCCACTGTTGATTGTTCCATTATTACTTTGGCTGGCTTTATTTATTGGTTCTGCATGCTATTTCATCCCAAAATTAAGCAAAATTTCAAATGAACAAGCCAATGCACGCGCAGTAATGACTGGTCGTGTCACCGATGCCTACACCAATATTCAAACGGTGAAATTGTTTGCCCATGCAGGACGCGAAAGCCAATATGCTAAAGCCTCTATGAAAGAGTTTATGGTGACGGTGTATAAGCAAATGCGACTTGCTGCAAAATACAACATCGCGACGAATTTGCTGATCATTGTTTTATATGGTGGCGTACTTGGAACAGCCGTTTGGCTCTGGATGGATGGTCAAGCTGAGCTTGGGGTCATTGCAGCAGCGACCGCCATGATTTTAAAACTCAGTAGTATTTCCGAGTTTATGATGTGGCAAACATCTGCCCTATTTGAAAATGTCGGGACCATTCAAGATGGGATGAAAACCATGGGCCGCCCAATTCATATTCAAGACAAAGCTGATGCAACCGACTTAAAAGTACCGCAAGGCGAAATTAAATTTGAGGACGTCAGTTTTGCTTATAATGATAAAAATGTCATCGATCAATTTAATTTAACCATTCGACCAGGCGAAAAAATCGGTATTGTCGGACGTTCGGGTGCCGGAAAATCGACATTAATTCAACTTTTACTCCACTTTTACGATATCAATCATGGTCGTATTTCGATTGATGGCCAAAATATAGAAGATATTACCCAAGATAGCTTAAGAAAAAATATTGCATTGGTGACCCAAGACACCTCGTTATTGCATCGTACAGTTGAAGAAAATATTAAATATGGTCGCCCGAATGCAACCGATGAAGAAATGTATGATGCAGTGCGTAAAGCGAAAGCTGACGAATTCATTCCTCAATTGATCGATTTACGTGGCCAACGTGGCTATGACGCATTTGTCGGTGAACGTGGCGTAAAATTATCAGGTGGTCAGCGTCAACGTATTGCGATTGCTCGAGTATTTTTAAAAGACGCACCGATTTTAATTTTAGATGAAGCCACAAGTGCGCTCGATTCAGAAGTCGAAGCCGCGATTCAATCGAGTTTAGATGATTTGATGCAAGGTAAAACTGTGATTGCCATTGCGCATCGACTTTCAACCATTGCGCAAATGGATCGCTTGATTGTCTTGGATCAAGGACGTATTGCTGAGCAAGGCACCCACGAAGAGCTTGTTGCTTTGAATGGTATTTATGCACACTTGTGGCAGCGTCAAACCGGTGGATTTTTAATAGAACAACATAAAGTAGAATCAAAGGAAGATGAAAATGCTGTATCTGGAAGACCTTAAAGTTGGTGATCACTTTAGCAGTCGTGAATATGAAATGACTGTTGAAGAAATCAAGCAATTTGCCAACGCTTATGATCCTCAGGAATTTCATACAGATGAAGTCAAAGCCCAACAGCACCCGATCTTTCAAGGATTAGCGGCAAGTGGTTGGCATACCGCTGCTGTAACGATGCGCTTATGGACTGAATGTTTCCCTGTGGCTTATGGCTTAATTGGCTCTGAGTCAAGTCTGCGTTGGCCATGCCCAACACGTCCGGGAGATAAAATTCGTGTAGAAGTTGAAATATCTGCAATTACTCCGTCGAAAAGTAAGACAGACCGCGGCATTGTGACCTATGTTACGCAAGCGCTTAATCAGCACAATGACGTTCTTTATATGTCTACGACCAAAATTGTGGTCTTTTCCAAAGATTTTAAACCGAATTAATCCTTAACGGCCTACTTTACAACGCTAAGGTAGGCCGCTATAAATAGTTGAGCCTAGTCAGTTTGTCCAACAATTTTTGTGGGATACAACACGGAATCATGCCAATATAACCTTGAACAGAAGAAAAACCCGCATTGCAACGGAACGCTATGAAAACAATTAATTCCCGTCAGGATCAGGGTATTCCCGGAGTGTATGGATTGCTCCTTTTAGATGTGGTCTCTCGATGGGGCTACACTGCAGAAACATTATTTAGTCCATTCGGATTAAACAGCGAACAATTGGCTGAACCAGATTTCCGTATTCCAACACCCATCGCCAATCAATTGGTAGAGCACGCACTACGATTAACCGGTGAGCCCACTTTAGGTTTTCATTTGGGCAACCAAATGCGCATCTCTATTCATGGTTTTATTGGCTATGCCATCATGACGGCGAAGGACATAACCGATGCCTTAGTCTTGGCAAACCGTTTTATTCAGCTACGCATGCCCTTTTTACAGCTTTTTTTCTCGACTTTTGGAACCAAAGCGACTGTTCAACTACAAACAGACGTTACGATTGAGCCTTTACGTACTGAGATTTCGATTGCCTTAATTTTTGGCATGATCAGCATGGGCAAAGCAATTACCGGTGTGGATTATTCTGCTGGTGAAATTGATTTTGATTTCCCTCAACCTGAAGGTTTTGAGCGGTTTATTGCCAAATATCCACGGCACCAATTTAGATTTGATCAGCCACACCTTTTACTCAGTTTTGATAAGCAATATTTAACCAATAAATTGGTCCATGCAGACCCGATTGCCAGTCAAATCGCGATTAATCAATGTGAAGCTGAACTCTCCGCTTTGGGCGAACGTCACCGTATTGCCATGCGCGTTCGTGACATTTTAACCAACTCCGAGCAGCACTATTTAAGTATTGAGAGCGTTGCTGAACGGCTACACATGTCCGATCGAACCCTTAAACGCCAACTTGCTGCTGAAGGGACTTCATTTTCAACTTTGGTCGACGAAGTTCGCTACCGCCATGCTACTTCGCTTCTATCACGGACTGACTTTACCTTAGAGCAAATTGCTGATGAATTGGGCTATAGCGATGTTGCCAATTTCAGCCGTGCATTTAAACGCTGGAGTGGTCGTAGCCCAAGCAATTGGCGTAAAGATCCGTACTTATAAGTCTTTTGTTTTACGTAAAAAGCATGTATAACTCATGCCAAAAATGAATTTAATGGATTTAAGGAGTTATCAATGAATCATCCTTCAGATTTAAAGTACGCAAGTACACATGAATGGGTGCGAATTGAAGGTGACCTTGTTGTTACAGGCATTTCTGATCATGCACAAGACGCATTGGGTGATTTAGTTTATGTTGAAGCACCAGATGTGGGTCAACATATCACAGCTGGCGAACAAGCGGGTGTGGTTGAGTCGGTAAAAACTGCTTCTGATATTCATGCTCCAGTTTCTGGTGTGGTTGTTGAAGTCAATCCGGACCTTGAAGATGATCCAGATTTTGTAAACGATGCGCCTTATAGCAAAGGTTGGATTTATAAAATTAAACCAGACAACATGGCTGATATAGATGCTTTATTGACCAGCGAACAATACGAAGCTGGTCTGTAAATATTTATAATATCTAAAAAATCAGCCCTCAGGCTGATTTTTTTATTTCAATAAGATGGCTAAATTGCCTTATATAATATTTGCATGAATATGCAGCTTATATTTCTTCCGAAGCTTCGGTACTTTCAGGTTCTTCTTTCTTTTCTTCAACCATACTAAAAGATTGCGCAGCCGCTGAAGTACCATTTGCACGTGAACTTTTCAGTTTAATTTGCAAACGTAATTCATTAGTTGAATCGGCATTTCTTAAAGCTTCTTCATAAGAAATAGCGCCGTCATTATATAAATCAAATAAAGCTTGGTCGAAAGTTTGCATCCCAAGTTCACGAGATTTTGCCATAATCGCTTTTAGTTCATGAAACTCACCTTTCAAAATCAAATCTGAAATGAGCGGCGTATTTAACATAATTTCAACGGCTGCACGGCGTCCTTTACCATCTTCAGTCCGGATTAAACGCTGCGAAACAATCGCTTTCATATTGCTCGATAAATCCATAAGCAATTGATTTCTTCGCTCTTCTGGGAAGAAGTTAATGATTCGATCTAGGGTTTGATTGGCGTTATTTGAATGTAGCGTACCTAAACATAGATGACCTGTTTCAGCAAAGGCAATCGCATGTTCCATAGTCTCGGTATCACGAATTTCACCGATTAAAATCACATCTGGCGCTTGTCTTAGAGTGTTTTTTAAGGCGTTATGCCACGAATGACTGTCTACACCGACTTCACGATGTGTAATCATGGATTTTTTATGCTTATGCACATATTCCACTGGGTCTTCAACAGTGATGATATGCCCTGCGCTGTTTTCATTTCGATAATCAATCAGCGCCGCTAAAGAGGTTGATTTCCCTGAACCTGTACCACCAACCACTAAAACTAAACCACGTTTTTCCATAATCACGTGCTTAAGCGAAGCCGGTAATTTAAGCTTTTCAAAATTTGGAATTTCTGCCGTAATGGTACGAATGACCATACCCACATGTAACTGTTGCTGAAATACATTGACACGAAAACGCGAAACGTTTGGCACACTAATCGCAAAGTTACATTCTAGTTCTGTTTCAAACTCTTTGCGCTGCTTCTCATTCATCAAACTATAGGCGAAAAGCTTTGTTTTCTCAGCATCAAGCGCTTGCTGCCCAAAGGGTTTCATCATGCCTTGATGTTTAATACTTGGTGGAAAATCTGCCGTAATAAATAAATCAGAACCCCCATATTCAACCACTTTGGTTAACATGTGGAACATAAAACGGCGTGCTTCTTCCAGCAATTCAGCAGTGTACATCAACTTGCCCAATATAAAATTTCAAACACCCAAGCACAGATTGTCATTATTTCAGGCGCTGTATTGGGCTTAGATATTATTGTGCATAAAAAGTGTGATTCACTCAAACATAAAATACTGAATTATCAGTATATATTCTAGGAAATATGCCATTTTTCAATTTTTATATCGCAGTAAACAATAAAGTAAATTTCAAAATAAAAGCCTTAGAACAATCAATGTTCTAAGGCTTTGGGCTAAATCAATTCAGACTGAGTATGCTCTGGATTGTTAAGCACTACGTTTGATTTGTGATGCACGAAGTTCATTCGCAACCTGTTGAATCAAATCAATGGTTTTGTCCCAACCTAAGCATCCATCTGTTACAGATTGACCATAAGTCATGTCACAACTAATTTTTTGATTACCATCCACTAAATGACTTTCCAACATCACACCACGCACTTGGGTATGCTCACGCTCCGCAACAATTGTGCGTAATACTTCAGGTTGCTTCATTGGGTCTTTATGGCTATTGCCATGACTACAATCGATAACTAAAGCCGGTAAATCGCCTTTTACTTTACTGCGAATTTTGTCTATTTCAGCCAAACTATAATTTGGACCTGTATTGGAGCCACGTAAAATCAAATGTGCTTGCGGGTTGCCAACAGATTCTAAAACACACGGTAAGCCAGTTTGACTCATACCTAAAAACTGGTGTGGATGCGAAGCAGATTGAATAGCATCTAGAGCAATTTGGATTGAGCCATCTGTACCGTTTTTGAAACCGATGCTGTATGGCATATGACTCGAGATTTCACGATGAATTTGTGATTCGCTGGTACGCGCACCGATTGCACCCCACGCCAATAGGTCATCAAAATAACCTGTCGCCATTGGGCTTAAAATTTCAGAGGCAATTGGCAAACCCATTTCAATAATTTGTAAGTACAGCTCACGTGATTTTTCTAAGCCCAACTGCATATTAGATGAGCCATCTAAACTTGGGTCATACATATAACCTTTCCAGCCCACTGTAGTACGTGGTTTCTCAATGTATGCGCGCATCACAAGAAAAATTTGATCTGAAACCTGTGCCTGTAATTGTTTTAATTTTTCAGCATATTCCAACGCAGCAATTGGATCATGGATTGAACATGGGCCGCTAATAATCATTAGACGCGGGTCTTGACCCGTCAAAATATTTTGAATCGTTGCACGATGTGCAGCAATTTGCTCTGCAGCATGAACTGATAAAGGTAATTGTTGTTTCAATTGATGTGGCAAGCTCAAAAGTGTTTCTTTTGGCTGTGTAGATTTCTGAATTTCTGAATTTTGAGTTTGTTGTAAAGCTGTATTTAGCGCATTCATTGGTTCTATTCCTTTGGACTGTATACATTAACAGTCCGATCTTTTATCTGAGCGTTATGGGACTTTGGGACTTCAAGGCTTTAGACATAGACTGACTAAAGTAAAACCAATAACCGTTGCTAAAATATGAATTATTTACAGTAAACATGAGATTTCTCCAAAAATATTATAAAAATCAAGACATAAAAAAACCTGATCAGGGTTGCCGATCAGGTATAAACTTGGTGGGCAACCTTTTTCATGCCCGAACGCGTTCAGGCAATTATCTAAACTGCCAGAAGTAATAATATGCGTTTGAGATTAAAGGTTGCTTTAACATCTTGATTTCATCAAAAAGTATCTGTCTGAAAATTAAAATACGCTGTATTCATCGGTTTGACAATAGTTTTTTGCTATTTTGTTGTATTAAATAACGCTGCTGTCAATTATAGCGACCTATTTTAAAAATTTGATGTGTTGATTAATAAATCAACATTTACTAGAATGCACAACATTAGGCTGTCTCAAGCTTTTTTCCATTTATTTTTTAATTCGAGTATTTGCCAATGAAGTAAGCCCTGTTTTTTCATCATCAAATCCATTTTTTTGATGTGCAAACACATGGCTAATGACTTTGACTGCATTTTCTCAAATATTGTCTTTTTTATAAAATAAAATTAGTTATTTGTATTGCGCATCTTTGCTATTGCAAGGTGCATCTATGACTCAAACAGCTTGTACAATTTCCCAATTAAGCTTGGAATTTCCCTCTAAAACACTTTTTAAAAACCTGAAATTTAACCTCAATCAACAGCAGCTTTCGGCATGTATTGGTCGCAATGGTTTAGGAAAGTCCTGCATCCTTAAAATCTTACATGAACAAAATCTGAAAGATCTCCCCTATGAAGGTGAAATTTCATGGAATGTACCACATGCCTATTTATCACAATTTTCTCGGCTAGAAGCTGACACGATTGCTTCTGCACTCGGTGTGGAAGATTTATTTAGCGCATTTCAACGTATCGAAATAGGCAATGCCAGTTTTGAAGACTTTGAGCTGACTGAAAACCAGTGGCACCGTCCTGCATTATGGCAGCAACAACTTAAGCAGGCGTCACTTCCGACAGATTTAAATTTCCCTGTCGCTCAGCTGAGTGAGGGTCAAAAAACCAAATTGGCTTTGTGTGCATTATTTTTAAAAACCGACCATTATTTACTTTTGGATGAACCTAGTAACCATTTAGATGCATCCTCACGCTTATGGCTCATCGATCGTTTAGAAAACCATCCTGCCGGTGCATTTATTGTCAGTCATGATCGAGAGTTGCTGCAACATGTAGATCATATCTATGCTTTAAATGAGTTTGGACTCACACATGTTACTGGCAACAATGAAGACTACGTTCAACAAAATGATCTGCAAAATAAAGCCTTACAACGTAATGCTTTACAGCATAAACGTGAGTTAAAACAGCTCAAATTACAGCAACACGAAACACAAATGAAAGCACAAAAACGAGAACAACAAAGTCATGCACTACGCAAGTCGGGCTCCCAAGCTAAAGTATTACTCGATTTTAAAAAGGAACAAGCAGGTCAAAGCCTAGCGACAGTTCAAACGCAACAGCAGAAGCAATTGGAAGAAAAGATATCTCAACTGATTCAGTCACAGCAACAACTTGAGCATGTCAAAGAGCAGAAATTCGTTTTTCAACATCGCGCTGAAAAAACTGGAGAAATCTTAAGAGTTAAACATTTTCATCGCAAAACATCTCAGCACCTTCCTTTCGATTTGGCCTTACAGGCAGGTGAAAAAATTCATTTAAAAGGAAAAAATGGTATTGGTAAATCTACATTTCTAAAATATCTGAGTCAGATCACATCACAGTCTAGCCATGAATTATTTTTGTCTGTGCATACCCTGTATTTAGACCAAAACTTGAGTGATTTATCACCTGAATTGAGTGTTTTAGACAATCTAGCAAAGTTTAATCCTGAGGTTTCCTCAACGGAATGGCGTAATCAACTCGGTCAACTTAGAATCCGCGGTCAAAAAGCGGAACTACCATTTCACTGTTTAAGTGGTGGTGAACGTTTAAAAGCGACCTTGTTGGGCTTAAATTATTTAACATCGAATATTGAGCTTTTATTGTTAGATGAACCTGAAAACCACTTAGATATAGAGTCTAGAGCGTTATTGGCTCAAGCCATTCAGCATTATACAGGTGCTGTGATCCTCGTTTCACATGATGCATATTTTGTAGAATCTTGTGGCATTCAGAGTAGCGTGCAATTAGTTGAATAACTCTTGCTCACTAGATATATCTAAAAAAGCCAAAGTAGATGAACGCTACTTTGGCGAATTTGCTGCTTTAGAAATCGTTCTTATTTAACTGATATTACGCACGTAAAAGTAATTTCGCATTTTTAAAATGCTTTTTCAGTCTATTCGACGGAGTCTTACATCTAGGGTTTAGATAAAGAGATTAGCCTTCGGCTGGAGGTACTCTTACGAAACGATGTTTCTCATTAGGCAAAATGAGAAGCAAAGCTTCGCAAGGAAACCATCTTGCGGTGCAATGCACCTCACCGACTAAACTCGTTCACTAGCGTCAAATTATTCAAAGTATCGCAAAAACATTTTTGATGAGAAGTAGTCCTGTCTCAAACAGTTGCGGATGACATTACCGTGTATCGTTCTTTTATTTGAATCAAATTACGTTTCTGATGTTAATACGTAGCTTCAGCTTCTAATTTAAGATCTCTTAGGACAATATTGCTAAACAATACTGTGTTTTAACGCCCGATTTTCTTCATGATTTTTTGTTTAACATGCTGTTGAAGTGATGCTGAACGTTCCTTGATTTCGGCTCTCCAGTCATTCGGCACTGAGCATTTCGCGAGGCGAACCCAAACGCTTGCAAATTGTTTGATAAAACTGGCTTCGTTATAGTGAATACCATATTCGTCACAAAGTGCTTTAATTTTAGGTGCGGCTTCTGCATAGCGATTCGCAGGCATATCTGGAAATAAATGGTGTTCAATTTGGTGACTCAAATTACCACTGAGTATATGCAACCATTGTGTTCCACTAAAATTACTTGAGCCACGAATTTGACGGAGATACCATTCTGCTCGAGTTTCATTTTCGGTATTGTCCATCTCAAAGTTTTCCGCATCTTCAGTAAAATGTCCATTAAAGATGACAGCGGAAGCCCATAAGCTACGAATCACGTTGGCTACAGCATTTCCTGCAAATACAGGAATCGCATTGGGACCTGCAATAAGCGGGAAAAATACATAATCTTTAATCACTTGGCGCTTAATTTTCTGACGTACATCGGCCGCTTCATGCCATACATCTTTCCAAGTTTTGGTTTTATACGCAATAACATCTTCTAAATGTAAACGTTGAATGCCGACATACCACTCAAAGAAAACCATGAGTTGGGCAGCCAGTGGAATATTGAAAAGAAAACGTGGCTCCCACTTTTGCGATTCACTTACACGGATTAAGCCATAGCCGACATCATGGTCCATACCGACAATATTGGTATAGGTATGATGCACATAGTTATGGGTATATTTCCAGTCTTGACCTGTGGCAATGGTATCCCAATCATAATTAGCACCATTTAAACTCGGGTCATTTAACCAATCAAACTGACCATGCATCACATTATGACCGAGTTCCATGTTCTCTACGATTTTAGAAATACCCAATAAACCGGTACCCAGTAACCACACCGGTGGAATCCAGCCTGCAAACATCAACATGCCACGAGATGCGATCTCGCTATAACGGACAAAATTGCGAATTTTATAAATATACGCTGCATCTTTTTCACCTACACTCTGCATGATTTCACGGCGAATTTGCTCAACTTTTTCGCCAAATTCAGCAGTTTGTTCTGGAGATAAATAACGTGACTTACTATTCGGACGAATATATATCGATTGATTCATGATGATGCCCTTGATTTGTTTTTATGCGGCTTGGGTTAGAGTTGAATACGTACAGGTGAAATGGCCTGAGAGACACATAATTTGATTTGTGTGTTATTCGCATGATCGATTTCGCCAGTGAGTAAGTTTTTCACCGAACCCTGTAATTTGGTACACGAACAAGTATTACAAATACCCATCCGACAGCCATGCGCAGGTTTTAAACCGGCTTTTTCAGCACTTTCCAGTAAATTACCTTCTGCTAAAAAATCTTGCTGGGCTAAACTAAAAGTGACAGGTTGAGCAGGTACTGAATCATCAGCAATCATTTGAAAATATTCAGTATTTAAATACTCTGAAAGCTTGAACTCACGATACAGTTGCTCAATGCTTTGCATCATTGGCGCTGCACCACAGGCATAGCAATCTCGCTGCTTAAAATCAGGGACCATGTGATTTAGCACCTCTGGTGTGATATGCAATTTGGTTTTCAGCGTATTAATCCCATGTAAATGTGCATGGTTAGATTGCTTCGCCAGTTGAATCAATTCATCCAAATACGCATCATCTCGATTGAAATAAATCAGGTCAACCTTACGCCCAATCTGTATTGCTTGTTTAAACAAAGCCATAATTGAGGTAATGCCACTACCAGAAGCAAGCAGCAAAATTGGTCGATCCGAATTTAGCTTTAAGCCAAACTCACCTTGCGGTTGAGATAATTCAACAACCTCACCTTTTTTTAAATGAGTTAAGCAGTTGGACACTTTGCCTTGTTGTTTGACTGCGATGACTACATGACCAGATGTATTGATTTCGACGATGCTATAGCTACGTTGATGACGTACACCATCCTTTACAACTGTCACCAGAACACATTGGCCTGGTCGATAGTTTGCTACTTTAAAGTTGTGATTCGCTAAAAAACTCAGTTCATAAAACCCGATTCCCACACAACGTGATTTAACCAATTGTGCTTTTACACGTTTGTAGGACCAAATTGCATCAAATTTTTCTGCAATAAAATCAATAAAATCTTCCCGAATCCACTCAGGCTTGTAACTTGTAGTTGTCATTTTTTGCCTCGGATAATGCATTAATATACATTTGTTTTTAAATTATGCTTACCTTATGTTTAGTGCTAATTTCCCACCATGTGAATTCGGGACAAAATCTATCATTTGGCATTTTTTATCATTTTATGTCTAACAATCTGTCACTTTTTGCAAATCCTAATTTGAAGTTTTGATTTGTTATAACGACACAAAAAAAAACTAGGCCAAAGCCTAGTTTTAAAACAGTGAAAATTAACGCATTAATATTTACATCAATGCTTAATCTTCAAAATGTACAACAGAGCGAATTGATTTACCTTCATGCATTAAATCAAAAGCTTCATTGATTTTATCTAGCCCCATGGTGTGGGTCACGAATGGTTCAAGTTTGATCTCACCTGACATGGCCTCTTCTACCATACCCGGTAATTGTGAACGACCTTTAACACCACCAAAAGCAGTGCCTTTCCAACTACGACCTGTAACCAATTGGAATGGACGGGTTGAAATTTCTTGACCTGCACCTGCCACACCAATAATCACAGATTGACCCCAACCACGGTGAGCACATTCCAAAGCAGAGCGCATCACATTGGTATTGCCAATACATTCAAATGAATGGTCGACGCCCCAACCCGTCATTTCTACAATCACTTCTTGAACTGGACGATCATAATCTTTTGGATTAACAAAATCTGTAGCGCCAAATTCTTCAGCCAGTTTGAATTTGTCAGGATTGGTATCTACCGCAATGATACGACCTGCTTTGGCTTTTTTAGCACCTTGTACCACAGCCAAACCAATACCACCTAAACCAAAGACTGCAACTGAATCACCTTCCTGAACTTTAGCGGTATTTTTAACTGCACCTAAACCTGTTGTTACGCCGCACCCCAACAAACACACATGCTCATGGTTCGCTTCAGGGTTAATTTTTGCCAAAGACACTTCTGCAACCACAGTATATTCAGAGAATGTTGAACAGCCCATATAGTGATAAATCGGCTGACCATTATAAGAAAAACGTGTTGTGCCATCAGGCATTAAACCTTTCCCTTGTGTTGCTCGTACAGATACACAAAGATTCGTTTTACCCGATTTACAGAATAAACATTCACCACATTCTGCGGTATAAAGCGGAATAACATGATCACCTGGTTGCACTGAAGTCACACCTTCACCGACTTCAACCACAACACCTGCACCTTCATGCCCTAAAATTGCTGGAAATACGCCTTCAGGATCATCACCTGACAATGTAAATGCATCTGTATGACACACACCTGTATGGCTAATTTTGACTAAAACCTCACCTGCTTTAGGTGGTGCCACATCAATTTCAACAATTTCTAAAGGCTGACCCGGTCCAAAAGCAACGGCTGCACGTGATTTCATGTCTAAAAACATCCTGTATGGCTTATATTAACAGATGAGTTACAGTAACCTCTTTTTAAGCCTAGATACAACCTTAAAACATGATGTTATGATGAATTTTTCAAGGAATGATTAATGCTATTCGAATGATACAATTACGTGAAATAAGTTGTACTGTCGGTTTAACTGTTTCGATCAGCCTATTAACTGGATGCAGCTTACCTAGTAATCAGTCAAAAAAAGATGTCCCTATACAATCACATGCAGAAAAATGGATTACGTCTGCTACGGATTTAGAAAAATTAGAACAAAAACAAACGGCTTATTTAGCATTAGATGATGCCTTCTTAAGCATTGCTTCTCGCCTACATTTGATTCGAAATGCAAAATACACCATCGATTTGCAATATTACATTTGGGAAAATGATGCTATTGGGCATCTGATGTTTCAAGAATTACTGCATGCCGCTGACCGGGGGGTAAAGGTAAGGCTATTAATTGATGATCAAAACGGGACGAAACTCGATCCGACCTTACAATCCCTTTCAGCTCATCCCAACATTTCAATCAAACTGTTTAATCCCTATAAATTCAGAAAATTACGTGTCATTGATTATGCATTTCGCTTAAAGCATATTAACCATCGTATGCATAATAAATTAATTGTTGCCGATGGTTTTATGGGCGTAACTGGCGGTCGTAACATCAGTAATGAATATTTTGATGCCAGTGAAAGTTTTCAATTTACAGATTTGGACATCCTTTTCTATGGCGAAGCCATTCAACAAGCCAATCAGGTGTTTTTGAACTTTTGGAATGATGATTTAAGTTATTCTGTCCAGCAATGGATTGGTGCAGGTACAAAAGAAGAATTAAATCAATTAAGACAAACATACCAAGAAAACTCTACAACGTTGACTAAAGATCAGCAGCGCATTAACTATGCACAACAACAACTGGCGGCTCAGCTTAAACTTAGACCGGTGAACTGGGCTGAAGCTCATTTTATTGCAGATAGTCCGAATAAAATACGTGGTGAAGCCAAAGAACAAGAATTGATTTATAACCAATTTTCTACTTTGATGGGACAGCCCAAAGAACGCATGGAATTGGTTTCAGCTTATTTTGTTCCTACGCAACAAGGTACTGACTTTCTGACGGGTCTTGCAGGTAAAAATGTAGAAGTCCGTGTGTTAACCAATTCATTTTTAGCCAATGACGTCGCTGTCGTTTATGCGTTTTATCAGAAATATCGCAAAGACTTACTCGAAAATGGCGTGAAATTATATGAATTTAAACCCTATATAGAACGCTCTAAACGCACATGGTATGAAGTCATGACTGGAAATATCATCCCTGCGAAAGGCAAAAATGCCTCTAGTTTGCATGCAAAATTTTTCGATATTGACGGTATGGTGTTTATTGGATCGTTTAACTTTGATCCACGTTCCGCAAATTTAAATTCGGAAGTTGGTCTAGTCGTTAAATCTGATCGATTACAAAACGATATTTCTGCCGCATTAAACCAATACTTACCGCAAATTGCATATGAGCTAAAACTGGATAAAAACGGCGAAATCATTTGGTTAGAGCATCAAAAAAATGGAAAAATCAAAACCTATATTCATGAACCAGAAACAACTCGATTCCAAAGATTTAGCATAAAAGCAGTGTCATACCTCCCGATTGAATGGATGATGTAATGACAATGCACTGCTAAATGATTAAATTTTCCTCATCGAGGCTATTTATTGAAATAATCTGAAAAGTTCGATCAAGTCGAAGATGTTCTTGGTCAGTCTCGTTTATATGAGTGCTGGCTTTTGAAAATAACCAAACCATTGATTTCGCCAAGACATTCCACTTGGCCATAATTGGCTGCTTTAAGCGCTGCTAAATGTTCCTCAACTGACTTATACAACTCATGATTTTGCTGAGCATGTGCTGCATATAAATGATCACATACAAAATACACGCCTTGTGTATTTAACAACGTTTTTACAGTCCGATGAAACTCTGCTGCATACGCCTTATGTCTCAATTCATGTAAGGCCTGATGAATAATAATCACATCAAAGGTACTTTTTTCATTGAAGTGAAGAGATTTTTCCCAATCCGATTGTTTGAAATCCCCTGTTATAAAATTGCATTTTAAGCGTTGCGCTACACTTAGTTTTCCTTTTGCCAAGTCATGCATAGCTTCGGAAAAATCAAATGCTGTGTAGTGAATATTTGGACAATGATTAATTAAAAATTCAGCCAAATAACCTGGACCTGAACCCAGTTCAAGTACACGGGCATTCGGGTTGAAAGCCCAAATAGAGTCAACATACATTTGAAAGATGTCATAACGCCACGGTCGTTTAAGATTCACTTCAGCGGCCCATTGTTTAGCTTCGATTGTATCTTTTAAGTCTATAGGGCTGGGCACATCGGTTATGTGTTTATTATTTTCACAATTCATTTTCTTAGACTTAATTTAGATAGATTGAATGCTATTTATACATAAAATATCTCAATAAAAGCAAAGGTTTTACTCACACTTGATGATGCTTTAACATCCACCTCTTATTTTGTTTTATCTCCTCCTAAAGTTTTCTAATGCAATTTTTTGATTTAAGCCGCCAATTTAATTTAAGTGATATTTTAACGCCTTTTACGACACTTCCTGAACTTGGACATCAAGAATGGTTTTTGTCGAAAGTTCGGGTTGAGCATGACTGCTTATCTGACAATGACATGATTGAAGGCCAAGCTGTGCTTAAATCTAATCACAATATCCAAATTGAGTTGGAATGGTTAATTCAAGATACAGGTCATGAATTACAGCTTTTATTTAAAGGCATTGAAACTGCTCCTAGCGAAGAAACTTTGGTGATCGTGAAAGGCGCGCAAATTGTAGATGATGCAAACAAAAAAGTTTCATCTCAGACACTGAGTTTATGGATCGATGGCACTTTACTACCTATGCTGCCTCATATTCGCAAAGAAATTAAAGCGCGTTTGAACCTTTGGGATTATGTTGAATATGATGGCTAAGGAGTTGATGTTTATCCATAAGATGCCACCTTTTAATCATTGAATGTTTGCCTGTTTAAATAAGAAATTTTATTCAAGGCATTTCATAAATCCGAAAACTTACTTAAAGGAAGCCTATATCTTTAAATAAGCTTTGGTAGGCTTCGGCTTTTTTTTCCAGTGCCAGTGGATAAGCCCTAGATGATGATGGCATGCGGTATAAAGTCAAATCTCTGCCTGCAAATTCGGTACGAACAGCATGCCCAATGTGTGGTTTTTCAGTATTTTCTGGCATCGAGAGCATCAAAGTATCAGTCGCCTTGTCTCCCGTCGTCATAATACTGTGGCAATTCGGCATTTTTTGAAGCAGCTTCGCAATATCGGTTGGCTGATGGAGCTGTAAAAACTTGTCTGATGCATTGCCTTTCAAACGAATCACTTGATAGGCCGTATCAAAAATGCCTATGCCTTTTTGATTTAAAAAATCTCGAATGCGCTGTTCTTTAAAAGTCTTGCTATCTAGATTGAGAAAATGATTTTTATCCTGAAAAAAACATAGGCCAAAGATTTTCCACATGTCATTTTGGAAATTTGGATAATAAAAATCCATCTTCCAGCGTGTTTTAGGTGGCGGAAAACTCCCTAGCATCAATAGTTTCCCATTTGATGGCAAAAATGGTGCTAAAGGATGCGTTTCGATTTGCGGATTCGCGTCGGAAATGTCTTTGCTCATATAAATTTAACTTCGCCCAGTGGTTGAATCATAAAATGTCTATGAAAATTGTTCAGTGATTTGTTTAGCTATTTTTTTAGCCCATAACTGATAAATTTCTTTACTCGGGTGAAAGCCATCTTTGGCCATTTGTAAGTTTTTCTCACGACATTCTTGTAAATCGTATTCAATTAACCGCATATTCGCTTGAGTGTTAACATAATTTTTTAACAGCGCATTCATCTTTTGTGAATATTGTCCAAACAACCATGACAATGGAAACGGTAAAGCTGGAAACGCATCCATTGGTGGCACACCTGAAATGATCAATAGCTGTGGATGAAACTTTTCCTCGACAGCTTGATATAAACGCTGCTGGAGCTTCAACCATTGGTCTGGCTGTTTTAAAGCTGTGACATCATTGACACCAACAGAGCTGATCACGACATTAAAGTTCTGCGTAGTGACATTGTCCAAAGCATTGATGATTTGCTGGCTGTTATGTCCCGTTGTGGCTTCAAGGCAATAGTGAACTTGATAATCAGGCGATAAAATTTTAAGTAATTGTCCCAATAACGCATCCGACTGATGCTCGACGCCGACACCTGCTGCTGCTGAATCACCTAGTATTAATAGCGATAATGGCCGATTACCCTGACCAATCATTCCACAGCGCTCTCCCACCGGTTCTGCTAAACGTGGGGTATTTTTTTTCACACGGTAACCTTGGATCAGTAATGCAGGTAACAGCAGCAGTGTTGATACTTTGAGTAGCATAATATTTGGGTAATGAATTAAAGCTTGTCGACTGCATTATTTTAATTATTTTAAAAAACAAAGCATTGACTCTATTGTTATTTTTCTACATTTTCTTTTTTTAAAAGCACCATTCTGCGGCATATTGCTAGTTTTTTATATTAATAATGATTATCATTTATCTGATTTCATTCTACCTATTTTATTATTTCAATGAAAAAACTTTCCCTACTTTTTTTGGCTTGTTCTATGAGCTTTGCTATTTCTTCTGCTTTTGCCCAAACTCAAAATTCACCCGCTTTAACCGATACAACAGAAAAAAAACATTTCCCCTATGCTGCTGCATGTGAAGATGTCAAGGCGCAAAGCCAAATATTATTAAACCTACAACATCAGTTAAATCAAAATCCAAAACAACATGCTCAAATTCTTGAAGATTTTTGGAAGCGTGTAGAGCTTATGGGTACACCAATCATTGAAAACTATGATGAAAAACATGACCGTATAATTTTTTTATGGAAAGGTGCGCAGCATAATGTACGCCTTATTGGTGGCCCGAGTAATGACCATAAATGGTTAACACGCCTACCAAATACCGATATTTGGTTTAAAGAATCGATTATTGATCATCGTTACATTGGCAGTTATAGCTTTGCTGTCGATTTACCGAACTTTGAAGGTTATCTGTCAAATTATTGTCCGCATCTGAATCCTAAACTTAAAGAATCAAGAACGCAGCGTCGTGCTGTGATACAAGTACAACGCATTGATCCTTTCAACAAAAACACTTATCTCGCAAGTGATGACACATCAGGCTTGCGTAATGAAAATTTTGTGGCCCTTAAAGATGCCCCGCCTTTTATTGATCCAAAACAATATCTAAATGTTAAACAGCCCAAATTACAAGAGTTTGCTCTAGATAGCAAAATTTTGAATAACTCACGTAAAATCCAAATTTACCAATCTAAAGCCAAGAAAAACCAGAGCTATATCACCGCTATATTTTTTGATGGTCAGCAATATAATGAATTACTGAATGTTCCAAAGGCATTAGACATTTTAGTTGAACTAGGTCAATTGCCATCAATTCAAGCCATATTTGTTTCTCCACCGAACGATCAGGAACGACCTAAAGAATTAACACCAAATGCAAAATTTTCAGCATTTTTTAGTGATGAACTGATGCCTTGGATTCAAAAAAATGCACCTGCAAAAGTCGATTCGAAGAAAACGGTACTACTTGGGTCAAGTCTTGGCGGTTTAAGTTCAGCTTATTTAGCCTTAGAAAATCCAAATCAAATTAGTCATGTCGTACCGTTATCTGGATCATTTTGGTGGCAAAATGCGCCGACAGACCTCCCTAATGGCATGAGTAAAATCATTCGGGATAAAAACTCACAACCTAAACAGCATTGGTTTATTACTGCCAATAGTTATGAGAGTTCACGCAATAATAATAATGAACTGAGTATTTTAGAGACTTCGCCTATTGTTGCAGCCGACTTAAAAAGCAAAGGTCATGATGTACATTACCAATCGTATATCGGCGGACATTCCTACGCGGTAGGGCAAATTGCCTTACAAGATGCACTCAAACATTTTTTTGCGCAAAAGTAGTTTATAAACGTTTAGATCATAAAAAAGCCCTCAATTGAGGGCTTTTTTTGAAGATGGTACTGATTTAATTCCAGCGGTTTATGCGTTTAAAGGTTCCAAAATCATTGAAACGTACACCAACCTCACGCATGACTTGGTGTGCAGTTTTTGCAGTAAGGTGACGAATATAAAACGGCTCTTTTACCACAAAATGGTGAATGGCATGGGTAGAACCGAAGTTAAAGCAAAACAATTGCATTGGGAACAACCACCAAGGATTTAACACCTGAGTTTGTTTAATGACATCACGTGGGTCAATATCACCATAATAATGCATATTTGAGCTGATAAATTGTAAGCAGAAAGAGCGTATAAAGTTCGGAATAATCCAAACGACGGCTAGAAAATTAATCGTTGGAATTAATTTCACTAAATTGACTGACCAACTAATACTTTGTCCTAACATTGGAGCAATACCATTCACCACATGATAAATGACAAATACATACCAAATGCCGTAATAAACAAAACTTAAAGGAAAAAAACCAGTCAGTTGAGAGAACAATGCAGTTTTACGTTCTTTTTCAGGTTGTTTTTCAATGAATTTCCCAATCATTTTGAACATTTGAAATGGGCGCAAATACACCGTCATCAATTGATCGCTCATGACCAATAGACGACGTAATCCCCAAGGCATGCCATTACTAATGCCCCGTTCTTCCAAATCGTATTCTGAACCTGAATACTTGTGATGATTGAGGTGCAAACGACGACGTGCCCAAGGACTAATGGTATTGGGACGTGCTAACCACACCAAGGCCAACATGAGATGGTGAGCCCACGGCGTCTTTTTAAAATACATATAATGAATCAGGTCATGTTCTAATTCATGTGTCAGTGACGCAAACATCGCCACCAAAATCACACAAGCCCATGCCGGTAAAATGCCAACAGCAAACGCCCAAGCTGAAACCAACATTCCCAGTAGCGCAAAAATAAGGATGGAAGTGCCTATAAAGTTTTGATGTTTTAAAATGGGATACTGCTGACGTAAGTCTTCACCAGCTTTCGTTACGACAGTTCTGACTTTGTTAATTCGCTGTTGATCTGTCATATCGGAAGACATAGACATAGTACAAACCTAAAAATTAAAGAACAGTTGTACATTAAAGCAAATTAAAAAAAAGGAAATCGCTATTTTGAGAACAAATCACCGTCTGTTCAAATATTCAACATTTTATTTATTTTCAATATCTTATTTATAAATAATCTGAGTAATTACTCCAATTTTTCTTTGCAAAATCGGCTGCTTTTAATGTCTTTTGATCACAGGTTTTATGTATTCCTTTTTAACCTACAGAGGAAGGTGAAGATCATTTGAGAATAAAAAAGCCCCAAAATTGGAGCTTTATTATTGAATAAAGGTTTAACCCAATTTATTCACAATTTTCAACGGCAATACTTTCATTGCAAGACCTAAAGGCAACCAGGGCCATTGTGGTACATAAGCTTTAACCGGTGCTTTCTCAATGGCTTTTGCTAAAAGATGTGAACCAGTTTTTTCATCGACTTCAAATGGCAGTTTTTTCGCACCTTCATTGATCTCTGTACGAATATAACCAGGGAAAATAGTCGTCACTTTAATTGGGGTATCAATCAGTTCTGCACGAATACCTTCAGCTAGAGCAGCAACACCTGCTTTACTCGCACCATAAGCCGTTAAATGTTTAGGCATGCCGCGCATAGCACTCATCGAAGAAATCACCACCAAATGCCCTGCATTTTGGCTACGGAAAATTTCAACCGCAGCTTCACATTGCGCTAATGCAGAGATAAAGTTAGTTTCAACTGTGGCACGGTTAATTTCAAAATTGCCTTTACCAATACGACGACCTTCACCGACACCTGCGTTGACAATAACACGATCAATACTGCCAAAATCTGCTTTAAAGGCACGGAATACTTCAAACACTTGATCGTAATTTGTGACATCGAGGGTTTTCGCAATCACTTTGATGCCATATTGGCTTTCCAGTTCATTTTTTAGCGTTTCTAGACGCTCTAAACGACGTGCGCAAATGGCCAAGTTGTAGCCTTTTTGTGCAAACTCGCGTGCCATTCCTGCACCAATCCCTGAGCTTGCACCTGTAATTAAAATTGTTTTAGCCATGATAATTCCTTTGTTTATCTTAGATCCAAGTTAATAAATTTGGATCAACTGCTTTTATAAAATGATGTTCATTTAAACTGAGTAATTGCGGTTCATTTCCGACTAAACGCAGTGTTGTCATACTGGTATTGGCAATGGCCCAATTGAGTGCAAATGTTTTTTCTGGACTCAGCCCTAAAATTTTACCTACGGCAACGGAGATCACTCCACCTGAACTAAACACAACAGCATAGCGTGGTTTGGTTTCAGCCAGTTGAGTGCATAACTTTTCTAGCGCTGTTTCGACTCGACTTTTAAAATGTGGCCAAGATTCATCATATTCATGATGAAATTCTCCACCTGTCCAACGCTCAATGGCGCCTTCAAAAATTTTCGATAAATAAGCACGTGGGTTTTCATGCTTAGATACATCTTCTTTTAATAAATGCGGTTGGTTAAATCGAGGTTCATATTGAGCAAAAACTTGCTGATGATTAAATTCATTCCACGCGTTATCTGTATCAACTTGTGCTTCTGGAAAGCATTCAGCCAATGCAAGATTGGCTGTTTGTTGATGACGTTGCATTGAGCCCGCAACCACATAAGGACTTTCTTTTAAAATACGGTCGAAATACTGTCCCAGCACCTTAGCCTGTAGCTCACCGTTGGGAGAAAGCTTGTCATAGCTTTCCGCACCAAAAGAAGCCTGACCGTGCCGAATTAAATATATCGTGGTCATTTCCCTAAAATATCCTTCATTTTTTCAATATATTTTTGTGCCACGTCATTGGCTTCAAGTTTTTGCAAACCAATAAGTTTTAATGCACGAATATGTAAAGCATGGATCACAATCCAAAAATCTTTGAATGCAGGATTATTGGTTTGTTTGTGGTAAAAGCGATAATAAATTTGCTGTGCAATTACCGCTAAACGGAAAATACCGAACACTTCATAAAAGGTCCAATTGTCCGTTTGAAGACCAGTTTTTTCTAAGTAATATTCAACGACTTCTTTACGGCTAAACATGCCTTTCAAGTTGGTCGGCTGACGGCGTGTGGCTTTAAAAATTGCGTTATCGCCACTTTCAACCCAATACGCCAAAGCTGAGCCTAAGTCCATCAATGGATCACCAAGCGTTGCCATTTCCCAATCCAATACGCCAATCACTTGGGTAGGATCATTTGGATCTAATATCACGTTATCAAAACGCCAATCGTTATGAATTACACAGGTTTTAGAGTCAGCAGGAATATTGTCTTTGAGCCAATTACGGACATATTTAAAAGAAGGAACATTTAAGGTTTTGGCTTTTTCATAGCGTGCGTCCCAACCTTCCACCTGACGACGACAGTATCCGTCGCCCTTGCCTATTTTTTCTAAAGCGGTGCCTTCATAAGGCACTTGATGCAGTTCAATTAACTTATCGATGACGTTGGTACACAACGCTCGAACTTGAGTTTCATCAAAATTAATTTCTTTGGGTAAGTTTGCACGTGGAATGATGCCTTCTACGCGCTTCATTACGTAGAAATCACAGCCAATCACTGATTCGTCCTGACATAGCGCCACCATCTCAGGGAGTACAGGATAAAATTCAGATAATGCCTTCTGAACGTTATACTCACGTGCCATATCATGTGCAGACTTGGCTTTGGTGCCTTTCGGTGGACGACGTAAAATTAAATCAGCATTGTCGTATTTTAAGCGATAAGTCCAATTTGATGCGCCACCTGAATATTGAGTGACTTCAACAGGCCCTTCTATTTCAACGCCATGTTCAATCAACCAATTGCCTACGGCACGTACATCCAGTTCTTCACCCTCACGAACTGAACCGCCTACATCAATCACTGACATGCTTTTCTTCCTAAACTTGAATCTATCATGATGATAAAAATATAATTTTCTATAGTTTTATAGCATGGACAACTCGGGGTTGCCATGCCAAATATGTGACTACAACTTGTTTATTTTTTACGACGGCTGCTGTAACCGCGCTTAGCCAATTCTAATTTAGCAATCATGCCTTTATGTACTTCATCAGGGCCATCAGCTAGACGCAGTGAACGTGCTTGGGCAAAGAAACCTGTGAGCGGTGTATCTCGAGAAACCCCAGCACCACCGTGAATTTGAATCGCCATATCAACGACTTTTTCTAAGACACTTGGCGCAACCACTTTAATTGCCGAAATCTCGGTTAATGCAGCCATATTCCCTAGAGTATCCATTTTATATGCTGCATAAAGGGTCAGTAAACGTGCCTGATCAATCGCAACACGTGCTTCTGCTACGCGTTCTAAATTGCCACCGAGTTTTAAAATTTCTTTACCAAAAGCAGTACGGCTCATACCGCGGTCAATCATCAGTTCTAGCGATTTTTCAGCAGCACCAATACAACGCATACAATGATGAATACGGCCTGGGCCTAAACGACCTTGTGCAATTTCAAAACCTTGACCTGCTCCGCCAATAAAGTTTGCAACAGGAACACGCACATTTGTGAAGCTAATTTCACCATGTCCATGTGGTGCATCATAATCACCAAAGACCGGAAGCATACGTTCTATTTTGACTCCATCCGTATCTACTGGAACTAAAACCATAGAATGCTGATGGTGACGGTCTTTGCTTTCATCTGGTGTATGTGCCATAAAAATAATAATTTTGGCATTTGGATCACCTAAACCTGAAGACCACCACTTACGGCCATTCAATACAATTTCGTCGCCTTCAACGACAGCCGTAGCTTCCATATTGGTGGCATCACTTGAAGCAACAGCAGGTTCTGTCATACAAAATACCGAACGGATTTTGCCGTCTAGTAATGGTGTTAACCATTGCTGCTTTTGTTCTTCTGTACCATAGCGCCAAATCACTTCCATATTGCCGCTGTCTGGTGCATTGCAATTGAATACCGTAGGTGCAAGTAAACTACGGCCTGAAAGTTCTGCGATGTGTGCATATTCTTGTACAGATAAGCCTTGCCCAAGTTCAGGACAAGGTAAGAACATATTCCATAAGCCTGCAGCTTTGGCTTTATCTTTTAAGACCTCTAACTGTGCCGGCCATTGCCATTTGGTCCAATCACCACCTTGGTTCAGCTCATGAACTTCTGCCCAAAACTCAGTTTCTACTGGCTCAATTTCATCTTTAATAAATTTTTTTGTTCTTTCAATATAATCTTGTGCACGTGCTGAAAGTTCAAACATGACAACATCCTTTAAATATTATGTTCTTTACGCTTTACAACACCATAACCTGAAATCTAATATGAACAAAATGATTTAATTCAATAGATGAACATGAATAGTATTCATAAAAACACCGTCATCGATATGGGTGTGTTTCACCGTATGGATATCAATTTATATCCACTTTATATCGCAATTTATGAACAAAAAAGCATTTCAAAAGCTGCAAAAATTTTGTGTATTACTCAGTCTGCAGCGAGTCATGCACTTCAACGGTTAAGACAACATTTACAAGATGACTTATTTGTACGTGCTGGAGCAAAAATGCTTCCGACGCCATTTGCCGAGCAGATTTATCCTGTAATTAAAAATGCGCTTATTGCGATTCAAAGTATTTCTATCCAAAAACAACAATTTACTCCTTCAATGGTACAGAGCTTGAAAATTGCGGTACATGATGAAATTGAACCGATCATTTTTCCCAAGTTAGTTGAACACTTTCAACAGCAACAGTTTCAGATCCAATTTTCCAGTATCAAATTAGATCGCAAAACCATTGTGGCTGATCTTGCTGCACAGCAAATCGATTTTGCGATTGACCTTGAGCAAAACTTTGGTGAAAAGATCAATTTTCAAACCTTGGTTGAAGACCAATTCGTGATTTGTAGTCAACACCCTAAGATGGATCAGTCTATTTATCTTTCTGCTCCTCACATTGGGGTTTCTTCCCGACGTGCAGGTGTATTAGTCGAGGATATTTATTTAAATCGTAAAAAACACTCTAGAGAGATTTTTTTACGCTGTCAGCATTACTCTACTGCGCTACAAGTTTTGGCACAGCAACCTAAGGCAATATTGACGATTCCGCAAAATATTTTGACGCATTTACATGTTGCTCCCGAACTGAATATTTTTGATGTACCTGTAGACTTGCCGAAAATTAAACTAGGGATGTATTGGCATAATGATTTGGAATTAAATTCGCGGCATGTTTTTTTGCGAAGCCAAATTTCTAAAATTTTTGCTTAGGCTATTTTATGATGATATATCAGCTTGCTTAGGCTATTCACATGGATTTAGATTTAATTCTGCGTGATGAAACTTGCTGTATATTTATAGATCAAATGCTGATTATTTAATGTATTTTTAACTGACCGCCGGTTTATTCGACAGCCATAAATCATGAGTTCTTATAAAATCTAAACTCCTGTTTTTATGCGATATGACTTCGTTCATATCATTATGTATGCTTTCAAATCTCTCCACAAATTGGCTCATGGCTTTAGGTGCAGTATTGTGCCTGATCACAGTCTATGTTTTCTATAAAGTCACCATTTTCTTAAAGGATTTTTTTCAACCCTTTAAGAAAGGAAAATCTTACCTCTGCCGTGTATCCGATATTAGTGATGGCGATACCCTCACCTGCTATCGGATGAATCTGAGACGTTCTAAAACCAAACTTCGCTTTGCTTATGTGGATGCGCCAGAATCGACACAAGCCTACGGTAAAGAGTCAGCCCGCCTGATCAAATCCATGGTTTATAAGAAATTTGTCCGTGTAAAAATCACTGATGTAGACCGTTATGGCCGCTGCGTTGGGGTTATTTATCGCTATCGTAAATGCATGAATGAAGAAATGGTAAAACGTGGTGCTGCGTGGGTGTACGAAGAATACATCCGTGACCAAAAGCATTTGCACTATATGATGAATTTACAAAGTAAAGCACGTAAACAAAAGAAAGGTTTGTGGAAAGCCAGTCGTCCAATGCGCCCTAAAGAGTATCGTAAATTACATAAATAACAGACCACATTACAGCATGGCTAAGGAATATTTAATGACTTAGCCATGTCTAATATTTGACCTTTTTTTACTTCGCTATACAATATTGCTGCCCTTTTGGGCATAGAAAATAAATTAGATAATTAAAATTGGAATAATAATGACTGAACTTACTTCAAGCGAATTGAATCCGTTTCAACAAGATCAAAATATTCAGCCTCAAATTCAAAAAGCCGATCATCCACTGTCTCCTGAAGGACGTTTTGGCCGCCTGTCCTATTTAGCGTGGTTATTTATCATTAGTATGATTTATACCTGCCTATTAGGCATCAGCGTCGCACTGGGACTTTTTGCATTTTTCAATTCAGCAGAACGTAGTATTGAAGCACTTTTTAATTCGTTTTTAGGACTCAGTGCGATCGCACTGATTGTCGTTTCTATCGTTGCAATGTTTGTCGCAATGATCTGCATTACGATTCGTCGTTTACATGATCTAAATAAAAGCGGTTGGCTCTGTTTAATTTTTCTCATCCCACTGGTCGGTACCATCTTTAGCATTTATGTGATGGCTGCAAAAGGCACTGAAGGTGAAAATAAATATGGTATTAAACGTCCAACTGAACAAACAGAGAAAGTCATTGGGTCACTGTATCTGATCCTGATGATTGTTTATTTATTGGTTATGATTCCATTGATGTTCAATATGCAAAGTATGATGAGCAATTTAGAACAAGCGCAATTACAAGAACAAGCAATGATGTCTGAAGGTGAACCTGAATTAACGGATGAACAACTTGCGGCTTATTTAGAGCAAGCTGAATCAGAAGGTGAAGAACTTGCTTATGCAGATGGTGAAAGTGTAGAAATTTCAGAAAATGCAGACAGCTCAGCGGAAGATGCAGCAATTGCAGCTGCAGAAGCTTCTGTAGAATAAACACGTATTGTTTAAGGTATCAATTCAACGATATGCATTGAACGATAAGCTTTAAATGAAATGTTTTGCAAGAAAACCTGTGTGCGCACAGGTTTTTTTATACCTGTTTTTTATGCTTTGAGTTGTTCACTTGAATTCAAAATAAATTAGGCGTAAAGTTGCGACAATTTAGTTACCCTAGTTAACTATCATGAATTCCACATTAGGTTTCCGCTCTTCTCTTCTGCGCTGTGCGCGTCTGATGAGTGATGAAATCAACACGATTTTATTGCCCTATCAATTGAACTATTCACTTTGGCAAGTCATGTTTGTCATCCGTGAAAAAACTGCTTGTACATCTATTGAAATGGCGGAATATTTAAATGTATCCAAGCCATCCATCACTAAGCGTGTCAAAATTCTTGCTCAGATGGATATTTTGGCACATGTGCAAACTGACGATAAACGTCAAAAGAAAATGATGCTCAGCGAGACTGGACGTGAGTTATTTCAGCAATGTGCAAAAGACATAGATGCCTTTGAGCAGCGCCTGATCGCGCCATTAGCAAGCCAAGATATCCAACACTCCATTCAAATTTTACACCGTGTCATGCAAGAACTTGAACAAAACACTGTAGGTGATGATCATGCAAGATAAAGCACCACTTTGGACTCGAAATTTTATTTTAGTCAGCGCCATTAACTTCCAATTGGTTTTAACCTTTTATCTCTTGGTTGTGGTGATCGTGGGCTATGCGGTGGCTGAATTGGGTGCGACTACAGCCCAAGCTGGTTTAGTTTCAGGCTTGTTCATTGTCGGTACATTGGTCGGGCGTTTATTGGTGGGCAAGTTCCTAGAACGTTTTGGTCGTAAAACAACACTGATCGTTGGTTTAATTGGCTTTTTAGTCTTTTCTGGTTTTTACTTCATTCAGTTTGGCGTCGGCATGTTGCTTTTCATACGCTTTATGCATGGCTTTATGATGGGTATGGCATCAACAGTGCTGGGTACCTTAATTGCCCAAATCTTACCAGCGACACGTCGCGGTGAAGGCATTGGCTACTACAGCATGAGTAGTACTTTAGGTACAGCTATTGGGCCATTTCTTGCCATTTGGATGATGTTACACATTGGTTATCACGCGATTTTTATCGTTTCTACGATTATCGCATTGAGCTGCCTATTGGTTGCCTTGCTGATTCAAGTGCCCGATTTACCCAAAATCAATAAACCCTTCGATACTGTTGAAGCCGTCAAAAAACCGAGTTGGATTGCTCAATTTGTAGAACCTAAAGCATTACCGATATCATTCATCATGCTTTTCGCTTCAATCTGCTATTCAGGTGTTTTATCTTTCATTAACTTCTATGCCAAAGAAATCGATTTGGCTGAAACAGCCTCGTTTTTCTTTTTGATGTATGCCATTGCGATTTTAATTTCTCGCCCATTTACAGGCCCGTTGATGGACCGTAAAGGTGAAAATATTGTGATCTACCCTGCTTTTGTGATTATGGGCGTAGCATTGGTACTGCTCAGTATCACACAGAGTTCATGGATGCTTTTACTTTGTGCCGGCTTACTTGGACTCGGTTATGGCAATATTCAGTCGGTCTGCCAAACAGTTGCCGTGAAAAGTGCACCGCTTGAACGTATGGGCTTTGCCACTTCGACTTTCTTTATATTTTTGGATGCAGGCTTAGGCTTTGGACCATACTTTATCGGTAAATTGCTCGACCATATTGGTTACTCACAATTGTATTTGTATAGCGCATTTGCTGCCTTTGCATGTATTGGTGCTTACTACATTTTACATGGTCGTTATACCGTTCGAACGGCTTAAACTATAACTAAACATCAAATCGTCGGCTGAAACGTCGACGATATTCTAAGGGGCTCAGCCCCGTTTTTTTTTGAAATAACCGTCGAAATGAGCTTGGGTCATTATAGCCGACATCTCGCATAATCAGATCTAAAGCATGTCCCGTTTCTTCTAAACGCTTTCGTGCAGCTTCAATCCGTATTGATTGTAAGTATTGATTGGGAGGCATATCCAAAGCCGCTTTAAAATGACGAATCAATGTCCTTGTTGTCACATTAAACTGCGCCGCAAGTTCATCTAAGACTATATTTTCATGATAATGCTGTTCTAACCAATCTTGAACTTTTTGCACCAAACCATCCTGATGCGGTTTAGATATTTTCAATAATGAATAGGACAACTGACTATCACGACGATAATCCAATACAAATGATTTTGCCGTGTGGATTGCCGTTTCAAAACCATAAAAACGTTCTATCAGGTGCAGTCCCAAATCAAACCATGCTAAGCCACCTCCAGCACAGTAAATATTTTGATCATGGCTAATGAGCTGATCTGCATTCAGTCTTACCAAAGGATAGCGTTCACGAAACATTTGCTGAAAGCCCCAATGCGTCGTTGCCTGCTTACCATCTAAAAGCCCTGCTTCTGCCAGAAAAAAGTTACCCGTACAATTTCCTGCGATCAGTCCGCTTTGCAATTGCCGAGTTTTTAATAATTCGATCAGTGCTGCGTTTTGCGCTAAAACATCTAAGATCGGCGCACCTATCGTTGGGACAATGATGACATCTGCATCTGTTATTTCAGAAAATGCTAAATCTGCAAAAAGCTTGATGCCATTGATACATTGCACTGCTTGACTATGTTGTGAGGCAATTTTGACCTGAAATAGCCGCTGCACATTTTGTTTTTGGATCCGGTTCCAACTGACTCCCGCCATTGCAAATAGATCAACAACCCCAGTAATCGCGGAAGCCAAAGCACCATCAAATGCTAAAATTATGATTTTCTTCATTTAAAGTTCAAATTATCAAAATGTCATTTTTAACTTATTAAGTGTCATTATTGACAATTCTATATCTAAAAATCAACTGCTAGGCTTAAGGCATAAAATTCAACCCGATTAGAGATTGAGCAATGGCGCAGTTAATCAATGACAAAGATTTAAATTTTTTGCTATTTGACGTGTTTAAAGCGCAAGACTTAACGCATTACCCACGTTTTGCTGAGCATGATACTGAAACCTTCAAAAGCATCCTAGAAACTGCACAAGGTATTGCTCAAGACTTTTTTGCACCACATAACGCAACAGCCGATCAAAACGAACCTACGTTTGATGGTCAACAGGTTAAAACCATTGCAGAAGTCAAAACGGCATGGAAGCAATTTGCAGATGCCGGCTTGCTTTGTGCGCAGCATGATTATGATGCAGGCGGTATGCAACTTCCGACTTTGATCAACATGGCTGCAAATGCTTATTTCATGTCAGCAAATCCTTCATCAGTGGCTTATTCATTTCTAACCGCTGCGGCTGCAAATGTGATTCAAGCTTTCGGTACGACTGAACAAAAAGATATGTTTGTACCGCATATGTTCAGTGGTCGCTTTGCAGGAACGATGGCTATGACTGAACCTGATGTGGGTTCATCTTTAGGTGATTTGACCACAAAAGCTATACCGCAAGCCGATGGTACCTACCTCATCAAAGGCCAAAAGATGTTTATTTCAGGGGGTGACCAAGACATCACTGAAAATATCGTCCATTTGGTCCTTGCTCGCATCCAAGATGCACCTCAGGGCGTAAAAGGTATATCTCTGTTTATTGTTCCGAAGTTTAAAACCCTGAGCGATGGTTCACTTGCAGGCGCCAATGACGTTCAACTGGCTGGCTTATTACATAAAATGGGCTACAGAGGTACAACATCGACAGTACTGAGCTTTGGTGAAAAAGACCAATGTACAGGCTATCTGATTGGTGAAGCAGGTGCTGGTCTTAAATATATGTTTAAGATGATGAATGAAGCACGAGTCGGTGTCGGCTTAGGTGCAGCCATGATTGGATACCGTGGCTATTTAGAGTCACTCGAATATGCCAAAAACCGTCCACAAGGTCGCTTAGTATCAGATAAAAATCCTGCCTCAAAACCTGTCAATATTATTCAACATACAGATGTTAAACGGATGCTTTTGGCACAAAAATCCTATGTGGAAGGCGCACTCGCATTATGCCTATTTGCTGCACGATTAATTGATGAACATCAAGCCGCTAACAATGAAGACAGCGCGTTGTTATTAGATTTGATTATCCCTGTCGTCAAATCATTCCCTTCCGCCTATGGACCAAAAGCCAATGATTTAGCCATTCAAGTTTTAGGTGGCGCTGGCTATACCCGCGAATATCCACTTGAACAATGCTATCGCGACAACCGCTTAAATCCGATCCATGAAGGTACATTTGGTATTCAATCTTTGGATTTGTTGGGTCGTAAGCTTTGGCAGCACAACAGCAGAGGTTTGATGCTGTTATTACAACGTATGCAAAATACGATTGATCAAGCTCAACATCCAAAAACGGAAGCGCTTGCAGCGATTTTTTCAGGGCATTTAAACACGGTGAAGAAAACCACACAAAGTTTGGGACAAGTCCTCGCACAAGGTCGTGTCGATCAGGTACTGGGTAATTCTGCCTTGTATCTAGACATGATGGGCAAAGTCATCATTTCATGGCTATGGCTTGAAATGGCTAATCAAGCTCTTGTGAAATTTGAACATTCAGATTTAGCTGAAGATCAACAATTCTTAGCCGGTAAATTACAAGCCGCGCAATATTTTATCCGCTGGGAATTACCTGAAATAGAGCACCAAGCCAAGTTATTGCTAGAACTTGATGATACTTGCCTCAACATGCAAGAAAGTTGGTTCTAGTCACCCGTTTAGCTCAGTCCTCAATGGGCTAATCTGGACAAGGTTTTCACGGATGAAAATCTTGTCCAACCCTATCTATTTCAATATAACTGCAATAAAAAAGGAACATAGTTTCGTTCCTTTTTTATCAAGATAGTGTGCTATACGCCGCAATTATTGGAAGACTTTAAAACGAGCGGCATCATCCATATAGCCTTTTTCTTTCGCTTCACCTTCCACTGAACCAAAAACCAATTGAGCACGAAGTTTCCAATGTGCAGGAATGTCCCATTCAGCATGTACTTGTTCATCCACAATTGGGTTGTAATGCTGTAGTGATGCGCCTAAACCTTCGGTGTGTAACGCAGTCCAAGTCGCAAATTGGGCAATGGCAGTTGAATGTTCTGCCCAAATTGGAAAGTTTTCTGCATAAGAAGGAAACTGTGCTTGTAGAGCACTGACCACATCTAAATCTTCAAAGAACAGAACCGTACCCAATCCTGCTGCAAAACTTGCCATTTTACCCGTCGTCTTCGCAGCACTTTCTTCATCTTTTGCATAAGATTTTAATTTGTCAGCGACTAAGCCCCCAAATTTTTCGCTTTCACCAGTAGAGTCTGTTGATATTTAATTATGCTCATTTAGAGATATTTATGCAGCTGATTTTAAATTAATTTCTGTATGAATAATCGTGCAGCCTTGCTGAGAATGAATTTTGAAATTCCCACCTATCCGTTCTACACGCATTTTCATACTTCGCATGCCGATACTCATGCCATGATTTGAAACACTCTCAACATCAAAACCTACGCCATCATCTTCAATGGTTAATAACAATGCGCCATTCTCGAACTGTGACAGCGTTACATTGACATGATTAGCTTGGCTATGTTTCACAATATTGGTCAGGCTTTCTTCAATTACTCGTATTAAAGTCAGGCACTGAATTGCTGTTGGTTTGATCGCCCACTTCGAAGGAATGCACCATTTGGCATTCATTTCCACTTCATCCATCAACTGGCTAAAGCGATGTCGAACTGGTGCGATCCAGAGCAAAGGTGAATCTGGCACTTTGCTGTCCAAAGATGATCCACTATCAATAATTTGCCTTAAATCATCGCGCAGTAATTTCAACATCGACAAGAACTGTCTATTTGGAATATTACTTTCACATTGGTCAACCAAGATCATCGAGCGCACAATAGATGCGCCCAGACCATCATGCAGATCATGTGATAATTTAATCCGTTCCTGTAAGCGTACATTACTCAGTTCAAGCTGATGTTTATCATTCAAGCTACTGCATAATTCATCACTGACTTTCTGAACTTCAAATGCCAAATCATCATTATATTTTTCAATTTTCTGTATATTCCGATTGAGTCTCGCCCCCAAGATCACCACGATAAATAAGGTAATAATCGGTGAGGTAAATGGAGATAACGGTGTAAAACCATGTTTTGGAAAGAGGGCCAGTACTGTGATGTCTGCAATGACCATCACAATAATCGCAGTCAAACAAAGTGCTAATAAAGTGTAGTCTCTACGTTTTTCTTTAAAACTAATCCAGCAAAGATAAATGTAAGTGATAAAAAAGAGGCTGCAATATAATAAGAAAATGAGGCTCGAAATTTCCGCATTTCGCTCAAACGGCCAGATACATACCACACCAATCAGTGCAGCTGTCAGCATGGTAAACGACAGTTCAATGCGTGGAAATTTACGCCCAAGAAAGCGCAAGATATAGATACTAAAACACTGAAAGTACAGCATTGCAAAAATCAGATTGGCTTTGGTGGAAAATATTGAATCTGGGTACGGAAAGGTTTCAGTGGTCAGTGCATTACTGAGAAATAAAATCCACAACACCGTTGAAAGCGCAAACCAGCCAAAACTCGTATCACTGCGACGCATCAACCAAATAATGAAGCAAATTAGACCCAAGACCCCAGAAAGAAAAATATTTAATTGTAATATGGTTCGACGAGTCCAAGTGGCTTCTTCGGCCTGCTCTATTGTTGCCATGACATTGTTAAATTTAACTGGTCCTAATCCTGCATTTAGACTCGAGTAGCCATACACATAGATCAAGGTTTCATTATGATCATGCTTGATTCCACTTATCGGTAAAATCCAATAGCGTGCAACATTCCAACTTTTAGAGACCGGTTCTTGAAGATTTTTATTGGTCCACAGCAAGTCGCCATTCAGAAAGACTGAACCCGTATTAATAATGTAATCAACATATAGTGCGATGGGTTCTGCCAAACGCGCATTATTTTTACAGTACCAAGACCAGTCTAATTTATACCAAGCACCACCTTGATAACCCTCCCAGTCTTTATCTTCTTTCCAACGGTCAGGTAATTGCGTGGTTTTCCATCCAGTTCTGGGTAATTCTTGATTGGATGGTGTCTTCACCCGTGAAATGCTATTCACAGTTACATTACATTGATCATTTACAGGGAAAACTTGCTCTGCATGACTCAAGCTCCCCCATACTAAACAGAGGATAAATAAGAAAAAATATCCTCCTTTACGCATTATAGAATACCCATAGATCTTGCTGTACTCACGGCTTTGGTTCGTTTCGTTACGGCTAATTTGCGATAAATATGTTTAATATGGCTTTCTACCGTATAGCGAGAAACAAAAAGCTGTTCAGCAATCTCACGGTTACTCAAACCTTGAGCAACCAAACATAAAATTTCTTTTTCACGACTGGTCAAGAGGTTCAGGTCTGCTTCATCGGCGACTGTTTGTTCTGGACTTGGCGCTTCGGCTTCGGATATTTGTTTAAGGATTTCTCGTGCAATAAATGGGTCAATCGGCGCCCCACCACGTAAAATACTCCGAATAGATAAAAGTACTTCAGCATCATCACGTTCTTTTAATACATAGCCCGTTGCACCTGCTTTAATTGCGACAAATAAGCTTTCTTGTGTACTCCATGCAGAGACAACCAAGATCATGGTATTACTTTCGAGGGAACGTATTTTTTCAATAATTTCGATACCACTACCATCAGGCAAACCTAAGTCAACTAAGGCTAAGGATATCGGTTGGGTCTCTACGGCTTGAATAGATTCTTTAACATTTTTGGTGAAGATAAGCTCTTCACGCTTATAACCCAGCTCTGTCAAAATTTGACGTAAACGTAATTGAATAATTTCCTCATCTTCAACGACGAGCACCGGTACGGGTAGTATGACTTCTTGTGGTGACATGATTTACTTCCCCCGAAAAAATGAAATGTCTTTTACATTAATGAGTTTAATCCTTTTAGGATATCCCTATAATTAAGTAAATTTCTTATTTTTAATAATTTATTCTAATTCAATTGATGCAGCTATGATGCATTTTTCTTCTAATTTTAAATCCATTTAACATTACAATATGTGTATAGCCATCAGTCTGACTATACACTGCACTTAGCTTAAACTTGAGTGAGATTAGCTCAAATATTGCTTCTTCAGATATTTTACAATTTTTTCAGATTCAAAAAGTTCTACACCAGTATTAGGATCTTTCAAATATGGCACTTGAATATTGTTCCCCATGATTTTTAACACTTGTTCACGCTTGCCACCTTTCAGGGGTACATATTTACCAGGTCTTAAGCGCATTACCGCTAATCCCTGATCTTGCCAACGTTCCTTAGCCACATTATGAAAGATATATGCCAATTCCATTTCAGACAATGCGCTACGTACGATACGTGTATATGGACTCGCTTCAAAACCCCATAGTTCTAAGAGTTGACTTGGAGCATCACGATGAATGACTTTACGGTGCACCCACACGCCTTGAGCCCCATTAATTAAGGTTCCAACATAGGCAACATACGGAATTTTAGGATAATTGGCATATTTCTTAGGAGTCTGACCTGTTTTGCCATAATGTTTAAATAGATGATGAATTATTTGCTGAGATTCGTACAAACGATCCCCAGTATTGTCATCCACCAAGAAAGGGAATTGCTGTTTTCCACCTAATTTCTGTACCTCTAAACGGTACTTTTTAGCCCCTTTGGGACATGGGTAAACCTCATAATCCAAATTAAGTGTGGTCAAAACTTCACGCACACGACGGCAATAGGGAGACCCTTCAAATTCGTACAGTTTAAGGGCTTTATCAGGTTGTTTGGGATAAGGCGTCCCATTTGTACCTCGTCCTCCCTCTGCTACGCCTGAGAGCAACGCTTGCGCCACTTTTAATTGATGCAACAACATAATTTTTTCCTTTCTTTTTTTATTTCGTATTTTTATACAACAGCCGAGAGTCCTCAGCTGATGTTTGTATTTTCTTTTTCACATTTATATCGTCGTGTATGAGCAAGAATTACGCTTTCATTCCACGACTAAAAATTCAAACTCACTTATAGAGCAACCAATTGCTCTTTTGAAACAACGATGCCGTTATTGTCAGCATAGATGAAATCACCAGACTGAATGCTTACCCCACCAAAACTTAATGGAATATCTGTTTCACCCACACCTTTGCGGTTACTTTTTTGTGGAATCGCAGCCAAAGCATGCACACCTAAATCAAGTTCGGCTATCGCATCGACATCACGCACACAGCCGTAAATAATGACACCATTCCAATGATTGTTGACTGCAGATTCAGCAATCATATCGCCCATCAAGGCACAGCGCATCGAAGCGCCACCATCCACAACCAATACTTTACCCGTACCATCGGTTGCCAATAATTCTTTAACACGAGAGTTATCTTCAAAACATTTGACCGTCACCACCTGACCGCCAAAACTTTTTCGTGCACCATAACTTTGAAAGAATTTACCATCCATTGATGGGATCACCACTTGTAATTCTTTGTCTGGATGATCATCAAGTAAATCACAAGTGACGAATGGAACTGTAGACACGGTATTTCCCTCATTTAATTGTTAGTATGCGTAAATTATCATAAATCTCGAACTTTTCAGTCTGAGTTTGTGCCGCCTCGACCATAGTATGAGCCACTTGCTGTGCTGTCACTGGCTTAAATTTGAAACGATCAGGTACAAAATGCGAAAAGCGCATATAAAGTTTCTGTGTCACATCTTCTAAACGCCGAGATTCATGACGCTCACCAAGTAACAGCGAAGGTTTTAAAATCGAAAGTTGATTTAACTTTAAGGTTTTTAAATAATATTCTAATTCACCTTTGACTCGATTATAAAAAAACGCGGAATTGGCTTTTGCGCCCATTGCACTGACAATGATCAGATGTGTGTCTGTATATTCTAATAATTCAGCGAAATGTGCATTGATGCTAAAATCGATATGATAAAAATGATCTTTAGACCCTGCTTTTTTAATGGTCGAGCCTAAACAACTAAAGGCATGACTATAATCTCTCACATCATCCTGAGTCAGAGAAAGAAAGTCACTGATCACCATTTGTTGAACTTTTGCCAGTCCATTCAGTTCATGGTCACGCTGACGTACCACAGCCGTAATATTCTTACATCCTGTATTTTGACTGAGCTGACGAATCAATTCCCGCCCGACCAATCCTGTTGCTCCGATGACAATCGCATTCTCTATACTTTTAGTCATTTTTCATACAATCTCAATCACTTTAGACTAATCTAACGTTTTCTTTAAAATTTTTCTGCATCTAAAATGTTGTCAAAGCATGTCAAGACTTGACTTAAGCGCTTAGTTTAATCACAATATGGCACTTGTTTACGGGCTGGTGATAGTTCTTCTGATGTTGGTTTTCAGATGTAATTTCAGCCCGCCCAGACCAATCTATTTCAAGGAGTGCACGAGTGGCAAACTCTGCTCAAGCAAAAAAACGTGCTCGTCAAAACGTTAAAGCACGTCAACACAACGCAAGCTTACGTTCTATGGTTCGTACTTATCTTAAACGCACAGTAGCTGCTATTGCTGCTGGTGATTACGCTGTCGCTACAGAAGCTTACAAAAAAGCTGTTCCTGTTATCGACCGTATGGCTGATAAAGGCATCATCCATAAAAACAAAGCTGCTCGTCATAAGAGCCGTTTAAATGCACAAGTTAAAGCTTTAGCTAACTAATTTGTTGCGATGAAAAAAGCCCTTCTTAGGGCTTTTTTTGTGCCTATTGATTTTTAAAAGCAAAAAAATAAGGTCCTTATTGGACCTTATTTTCTATTTACAGATTATTTATTAATCAGTTTCATATTCGTCGCTGATAAATATGTCCATAATAAGTTTTTGCTTGCTGTCAAATTTGTCCAACGTTGATTGCCACCGTTGGTACAGCTATATCGAATTAAATCCGCACGGTTATTTTGCAAACGTCCCGTATTTAAATCCATGCATTGACCACTTTGACGAATCGTTGTAGTCGCAGGGTCCATGGTCCAAATTTGGTTGGTTTGGTTTAACACGCAACGTTCTAGCTTCACTTTAGCTGAACCACCGTTGCCTGTTATGCATTGATCTGGATTTGACTTACTGTGTATCCGACCAATGGCATCATATACCCACTGTTCAGTATCATCCGCCGTACAACCGCTTGAGCCACTGATGTATAAATTTAATGTTCCATCAGTTAAGGTTTCAGATTTCAAACAGTTGTTACCATTTTTGATCAATGTCGCCTGCTCGAACAAACCTTCTTGAGTGACTGAAAGCTTTTTCATAAATGCTTCGAGTGCGCTTTGCGCCGCAGGTACTTGATTGGTTAGGTCTTGAGCATACACGTTCATCCAACGATTTAGTCGGTATGCGGTGTTTTGTTGCGATTCATAACGGGTTAATTGCTGACGCGCCACACTATTCATCAATGACTTGTCATTTTTATATGACTCATATAGCATTTTTTCAGTTGGATTTAGTGCAACAACAGCATTTGCAGCTTGCGCTTCCAAAGCACTTTCTAATTGAGGAAGTTCGATAGCACGCAAAGCACTATAACCATGCTGACGCCCAATTTTGACGGCCGGCTTGATCGCTGTGCTGTAAACTGGAATATCAATATTTGCTAATAACTTGGCTTCTTCACCTGCTTTTTTACAATACAAATCAACTTTCTGTGGTTGATCTGCCAAAGCTAAATTGACATGCAGTTTATTGGCATTACTACCTAGTCGTACAGGTGCTAAAGCAATATTGTTGACTTTATTCGTGTATTGCACATTCAACCAACATGCAGCTTGGTCTAAGGCCGTATTGGCCGCCGTTAAATCATAAACATTACCCCAGTTTGAACGTGCAGCAGGATACAACAAACCGACTTGATTGACAGGATCATAGCCCCCTAAAATGGTAATTACGGGCTGACCAAAGACCCGTGGTCGTGGATAATTTTGATCTGCGTTATACCAAACCGGAGCCGTAGAATTTGGCATCTTCGGTTGAGCGACTTCCATTTCACGAGTGGTTTTATTCCACTTTTTGTAGCCGGTAGGTGATGTTTCATCCCAGACATAACGGTCAAAGTGCGGTTGAATTTTCAGGAATGTGCTGTAACCCGTATAGTGTGTGTAGCGTGATACATTACTATCAGGATACCCGCCGGACATAGCATCTTTTCCGTACGGAAACAAATTTTTAAAATTAGGGATCCCATTACTACCATCCCACTTCCATGTCGCTGTCCACGATAAATTACCACGCATCATATGACGATTGGCAATATAACCCCATCCACTATCTGCATGGTGTGCAGCCCAAAATAGATTGTCACCCACCTGACCAGGGTAATGCCCTAAACCATAGTGATGGCCAATTTCATGGCTAAATTCATTACCTACAGAATCATAGAGCGTCAGCATACCATTACCGCCGCTTAAGCCGTGACTTTGTTCACCATTCGTATATTTACCCTTAGTATGGTGTGCAACAACAGTTTGCGTAAGTTGCGGCTGACTTTGATTTGACATAGAGGCACTGGTAATACCCCAATTGGCAAGGTTAATACCTACACTATATGTAGATTTACCAACATCTCCGCGCATATCCCCAGAATAGACATCACCAGCTGTTGCACTGGCTGTATCATAAATGACACCTGACGAGACCATTACACGGTTCAACTTAACATCATCATATTGCGCGACCGTCATTTCTGCAGCTGGAATAGTCTGAAAGTAATCTGTCCCTGCTTTTTCAGGCTCTAAAAGCATGTAATGACCTGAAGATTTGGGTGTATCTGTCAACATTCCTATACGGATATTATTCAACACCAATTCACCTGGTGCAGCAAAATCGATTTTATCTTCAGCCAACTCACCACTGACTTTATTTGCGTCGATAAATTTTAATCTTAGACCGGGTTTAACTTCATCCCAATTGAGTGTTGTGGTCCACGCGCGTTTACTGTACCAAACATCTGGACGCCCTCTTTGCCCACTTTGGTCTGAAACAGGCATCTGCGTTGGATCATCCAATGTCGCGGTGCGAACTAAGCGATTGTTTTGATAGATTTCTACTTTGAGTTGCTTGATGTTTTGCATATCAAGTGTTGGCGTCACGATAAGCAGCGCTTCTTTTTCACTGGTTAACTGTGGCATTTTCTTGGCTTCGTTCGCATTCGGGTCAACGACATGACTTTGACCAAATTGAACTTGCGCGGAAAAGCTACCGACTAAATCATTACGTATTTCACGAACAGCATCATTGGCATCGTAGTCATAAAAACCAATGCTTGTTTCATCGACTATATCTTGGGTCGGTTCTGGATAACTGGCAGATGATGCAGTGCCACTTGAACTATCACCACCACCTCCGCCACCACAAGCAACTAACATTAATGACACAATACAAATTGATAATTTGTTATATGAAAAACCTATCACACTTTTCACTACTATTCCCCAATTAGCCACAAAAAAATCCAATTAAGAGACTTACATAAAATATATAAATCAATAAGTTACAACAAATATAATGCTATTTTCTTTTTATTAATCATTCAATTGCCGCGTTTTGTCACTTATTAACAATTCAAATTTAATCTAAATATTTAGTATTGGCTGAATCACGATTGCTGTGACAGGTACTTCACTTATCAACTAAAATTAAGGTGTAGTCCTTTAAATACAATCGTATATTCCCGACAAAAATTGTCAGGATATTTTTAGAAACTTTGTAAATAAAAATTTTTAGAAATGGTTTAATCCCATATATTTTTTATGGTATTTTAATTTTCATCCTAGGCAGCCATTGCTGTACAAATGAAAAGAGGGATAAAAATGTCGATTAACCAATTTTTGCCATCATTAGAAAAATTTGCAGAAGCAGAAAATCAATATATTGAATATTTTACATCGAAAGGTGAAAAAGACATTTTAGGTAAAGTCATTTCAAATATGAAATCGACCGCTGAGATTCAAGCCTCTCAAGGCGTAGACTCATGGTTAGCATATGGCGTGTACTTACCAGCTGTAGAACGTATTTTTGCACTGCATCAAGGGGAAACAGAAGCTGAATTTTTTGAACGCACACAATATCCAGTTGAAATCGTACAAGCGTATAGCATTAAAGATCATGACATTGCCACATTGATTGCCGCAGACAAATACAGTCGAATCCACCAACAACATCTCCCTGTCAATACTAGCCGCTGGCCTTATAGTGACGACGGTTCAAGTATTGATTTAAATCAGTATCCTGCACGAATTAAAGCCAATATTTAATCTTTTATTTAATGAAATATTGAAGCAGATAAAAAAGGCATCCCGTACATGGATGCCTTTTTTAAATATTTTGTATGCGCAAAAATACTTAGAGTTGCTGCTCAGCCTGCTGAAATTCACGAATATTTAATTCATTTAGTTCTCCACGCCAAATCCATTTCAGTTTTGACTCAAGGAATACATCTCCTTCAAACCAAACAAATAAACCTTCCATCATTTTCGGCCAGTCTTCGCGTGTCACGATATTTTTACCTGAAATAATGGCAAGAATTGCAGCCAAAATCGTATCATGACTCACCGCTAGACTCAGACCATAATCATTGGTTGGATGAGTGTTGTAAATCAACTCCAAAACATCTACCACCCCATGAATGGGCTGTTTCATACCCGGCAAAGCATTATTCACAAAACTATTGATAAAGCCTAAAGCACCTTGCTTTTGAAAGTATGGTCCTGCTTTTTTAATATCGAGCACAAAACTTCCCGGCTCGACCAATAATCCTTGTTCAATGATCTCGATATGGTGGGTATTCGGTTCAATCGTGACATTATCTGCACCTTGAATCATCAATGCCGCCGTATCCACACAGCGCTGAATTGGACTCGAAATACAGTGCTGAATAACACGATCGGTATTTTCAACCAAATAGCTGCCCCACGCTTCGGCTAAATCACGTCCTTGATGGGTCAGTTGCAAGTCATAACCGGCCAAGCCTTGTCCTTGTACAACTTCACGAATGGAATGACGTGTAAACAATGTTACAGGCGTCTTTTCATCCGGCAATAAGTCTATTGCTTTCAGCATACTAGGAGGGAGCAAATCTAGGGCCATAATTGACAGTTCTTAAATGCAGGAGATTTAACGGAGTGTGCTGACACTATAGCATGAACCCGATTTAGCTCAAGTTTTGTCAGGCATGTTTGCCAAAGCATTTAAGGCCAATTCTTTCATTTCGGCATTTTTAAATGCAATAAATCCACCATTTAATAAAGTCGTGCGTTGGTTATATAGAAATGCGCGACCTTTAAAATCAACCAAACCACCACCAATACGTTCGATTAAACATTGTCCAGCGCTGGTATCCCATTCACAAGTCGGATGAAAACGCGGATAAATATCCACTCGATCTTCTAACATCATACAAAACTTATATGCACTACCAGCATGGTAGGCCTGAAAAGGAGTGAGTTTTTCTAAAGCGTCTAGATAGTCCGTATAAATCGGCTTATTTTTGGCACTTTGACTCAAGCCAACGTGTACGACACTCTCTGCAGAGGTTTGAACATATTCATACCATGCAGTGGACTGGCTATCATATTTCAGCGGCAGTCCCGCAAAGGGGCAAATATATACGCTATATTCCCCCGGGATCGCCAATATGGCAAAAGTGGTATTGGCCCCATCTACCAAACTCAGATTAATGGTAAATTCAGGTCTTTTATGTAAAAACTCTTTGGTACCATCCAAGGGATCAAGCAGCCAAAATTTTTGCCATTGCATACGCTCAGACTTATCACCTTCTTCTGACAATACAGGCAAGTTAGAAACTTTGGATAATGCTTGGGTAATATAGCTATTTGCACGATAGTCCGCCTGCGTTACCGGTGAATCATCACTTTTACGTTCCACATCAAAATTCGCTCCTGAGCAATAACGCTGATATTCTTCTCGCAAAATTTCGCAAGCTTGTGTCACAATGGGAACCAACTGCAAAATCAGTGGGTCTTGCGGTGCTGTTGTTGTTTTAAACATAGAATACCTTTATATGCCAAATTACTCAGAAAAGCCGACGATCATTTTTGATATGGACGGTACTTTACTCGATCTTGCTTATGATGATTTCATTTGGAATGAGCTGCTGCCAATTCGTTATGCTGAACAGCATCAATGCTCACTCGAACAAAGCAAGCAAACGCTATTTAGTTTTTATCAACAGCATAATCATACCCTAAAATGGTACTCATCTCGCTTTTGGACGTCACAAGTTGGCGTTGATGTTTTGGCAATGCAAATAGAACAAAAAGCCAAAGTGGCTAAACGCGAAGGCTGCATTAAGCTGCTTACCTATCTAAAAGAAAATGGCTATCCTATTTGGCTTGCGACCAATGCCGACTTTGCAGGCTTACAATTCAAACTTGAAGAAACCGGTCTTCGTGATTATTTTGATGTTATCGTCAGTTCAGAAACTCTCGGTCATGCCAAAGAGTTTATTGAGTTTTGGCAAATATTAGCAAGCAAACACCCCTTCTATGCAAAAAACTGTTACTTCATTGATGACACAGAAAAAGTGCTCAATGGTGCAAAACTTTTTGGGATTGAACAGCTCTATTCGATTCAGCAACCTTCATCTGCCAAAGCGCCTCGCGAGACTTGCAATTACCCAATGCTGTCCGCATTAACAGATTTAATCCCTATTTTAGAAGCTCAAACGACTGAGCAAGCCGAGGAACAGAAAAAATATGCGTAAATCAAATCTAGCCGAAGATGCGGTTGGTATGCGTATAGACAAATGGTTGTGGGCTGCACGTTTTTTTAAAACACGCTCTATTGCCAAAAATGCTATTGAAGGCGGTAAAGTTCATCATAATGGCGAACGCGTTAAAGTCTCTCGTGAAGTTCGTGTAGGCATGGAATTAACCATTGCACAAGGCCTTGAGAAAAAAACCGTGGTGGTGAAAGCACTGTCGGATGTTCGTGGGCCTGCCCCAACCGCTCAGCTGCTTTATGATGAAACTGAGGTCAGTATTGCAAAACGGGAATTGCTCGCATCCCAAAGAAAGTTGCATAATCTAGCTCGGCCAGATCATCGACCAAGTAAAAAAGATCGTCGAGATATTGGTAAATTTAAAAGAGAAAATGATCAACAGTTTGACCAGCAATGGTCTTATAATGATGATTAAGTTAAAGCGTCACAACATGTCGCACCTGTTGTGATTTTCATAGAACAAAAGGATGATTTCTGTCACTATACCCTCGTGGAACAGATTTAAACTGAATACATCCACTTGAGTATATTGTTTCGTGACATCGTATTGAGGTTGTAAGATGGATGATAATAAAAGCAAGGCGTTAAATGCGGCCTTAAGCCAAATTGAAAAGCAGTTTGGTAAAAACACCGTAATGCGTCTTGGTGATAATACTGTACAGGCGGTTGAGGCTGTCTCTACGGGTTCTTTAACACTAGATATCGCACTAGGTATTGGTGGTTTACCTAAAGGTCGTATCGTAGAAATCTACGGTCCTGAATCTTCTGGTAAAACGACTATGACATTACAAGCCATTGCCCAATGTCAAAAAACTGGCGGTACTTGTGCATTCATCGATGCTGAACATGCATTAGACCCTCAATACGCACGTAAACTTGGCGTAGATATTGATAACCTTCTTGTTTCACAGCCAGACAATGGTGAACAAGCGCTTGAAATTGCAGACATGCTGGTACGTTCAGGTGCCATTGACCTGATCGTAGTCGACTCGGTCGCTGCACTTACCCCTCGCGCCGAAATTGAAGGCGAAATGGGTGACTCACACATGGGCTTACAAGCTCGTCTGATGAGCCAAGCACTCCGTAAAATTACTGGTAATGCAAAACGTTCGAACTGTATGGTGATCTTCATTAACCAAATCCGTATGAAGATTGGTGTAATGTTTGGTAGCCCAGAAACCACAACGGGCGGTAATGCATTGAAATTCTATGCGTCTGTACGTTTAGATATCCGCCGTATTGGTCAAGTGAAAGAAGGCGACGAGATCATTGGTTCAGAAACCAAAGTGAAAGTTGTGAAAAACAAAATGGCTCCTCCATTCCGTGAAGCGATTTTCCAAATTCTATACGGTAAAGGCGTGAACCATTTAGGTGAACTTGTTGACCTTGCGGTACAACAAGAAATTGTTCAAAAAGCAGGTGCTTGGTATTCATACCAAGGTGACAAGATTGGTCAAGGTAAAAACAATACCATTCGCCACTTAGAAGAACACCCTGAACTTGCACAAACCATTGAAAAACTGATTCGTGAACAACTTCTGACTACGGGTACAGCACCTGTAGAAGACAAAGACGAAGAAGAACCAGACTTTTTAGATGCTTAATTACAGCATGCTTTAATAGCGGACAAAAACGCCCTACGGGGCGTTTTGTTTTGCACTCAAAATTTGTATTAAAATGACCCCATGACTAAAGACCATTTTCCACTCTTGCTCGACTATGAAGCACTAAAACAACAGTTTGCAGAAGCTGAAGAACCCACCAGCGTAAATCATGCTTCACAAACTGACATCCCGCATGACAATGCTTCAGTGATCGATCACTCTGCGTTGCATTTTGATGCCAATGGTAAAGATGTTCAAGCTGAAAAAAAACCAGGACTGCGCGGCTCTCGTCTACGCTCCTACGCCTTTGCAGTACTCACACGCAAAGAATACTCAAAAGCGGATTTAATCGAGAAATTAGCACTGTATGCGGATAGTCGTGAAGAAGTCATACACTTGGTGGAAGAACTCGCACGTGAGAACTATCAAAGCGATCAACGTGTAGCAGAAATGCTGTTGTCGAGTCAAAAGCGTAAAGGTAAAGGTCCCAACCGTATAAAGCTCGCTTTAAAAAATAAAAAAGTAGACAGTGAATTAATTCAGGATGAATTAAAAGAAACAGATTGGGTCGCCGAAGCCTACCAGCTCAAGATCAAAAAATTTGGCAAAGCTGTTGAACGTGATCCAAAACAAAAAGCCAAACAAATACGTTTTTTACAATATCGAGGATTCGATCTCGATACAATTTTTAAAGTGATTGCACGTAAAGAATTTGATGACGAATAACAAAGATATAGATCTAAATGAAGAATTAATAAAACTAAAATAAAGAAGAATTTAGGATTAAAAAAAATGAGAGGAAGTTTAATTTATTATGATTGAAACTGGTGGCAACCCTACCAGCAAGACTTCGGCACATCATATTTCTACTACCGTTGCTACCTTCCGGTCCTGGCGGGGTTTGTAGAGTACAATTGCGAAGTAACCGGCAGGGCTACCATTGCAAGAACAGAGTATAGAGATTTTTGATAAACATGCAAGACTAAAACCAAGAATTCCTGAGTAGAAAACACTGTTTGATTATTTATAAATCAATATGATGGTCGATGATGTAGAAAACGTGAAACATCATCACTATATTTTTACTTTAATACACAACAAGATTGTAAAAGCTTATTGCAATTCAGAACTTTGGCGTTTTTAATGTGCTTATCGTTTTATCTAAAGCAGTCTGTAATAAAACTATTCAATACGGACATGCTTGCAACTACATGGAATTTTTATGATGTTTAAACAGCATGTATTGTGTGCCCTTACATTGACTTGCTCAGGTACGCTATTTGCCAATATTCCAATTGAATCTCGCGGTTTGAGTGGCGCAGATAATGGCACTGTGTATACAGCAAATAATACGGCCATTCAAACAGGTGCTGGCTCTACCCCTACGCCAACCAATTTGAATTGGCAGCTCATGCAGAAGAACCAACAGCTCGAAAATGAATTGCGTAGCTTACGCGGTAAAATGGAAGAGCAAGACAATATTATCGAACAATTAAAAAGTGAACTTACAAACCGCTATGCAGATTTAGATCAACGTTTAGAACTACTCCAACAAAAAGTAGATCCAAGTGAAGACACAGAGGCCGCGGAGGATAACCAACAAGGTACTGCACCCAGTAACAGCTAATACAGCGCCTACACCTCTTAAACAACCTACGACCCAATCAACATTAAGCTCATCTGCAAACCAACCTGTAAATGCAGGTGGTGACTCACTTGAGCTTGAGAAAGCAGCTTATACCGTTGCTTTAGATGCATATAAACAAGGTGGTGCGAAAAAAGCCATTGCACCAATGAAAAACTTTATTAAGAATAATCCTAATAGCGTCTACATTAGCAATGCATATTTTTGGTTAGCTGAGTTCAACCTTGCTGTTGAACCGACCAACTACGCAGAAGCGAAAAAGAACTATAGTATCGTGGTAGATCAATACCCTGAGTCGACCCGCGCGCCTAGAGCGTTATATCAACTGTATAGCATTGCAAAAGACGTCGATCGAAATAGCAGTTTAGCAACGCAGCTCAAAACCAAGCTTACCCAAAAATATCCAAAATCTGAAGAAGCAGGCTTTGTTAAAAAATAGTCCTATTTTTAACGCAAAAAAAAGACACCTTATAAGGTGTCTTTTTTTATTCGCAGCATTTAGCGTACGATACCGCGCTTAGACTGCTCAAGTGAGTCAATCAACAATTGCGCTTCTGCCACATCAGGCAAAATTTCAGTACGAATACGCTCAATCGCTTCATTCGTCGTTAAACCATCTTTATAGATCAATTTAAAGGATTCACGTAAACCTTGAATCACATTTTTTGACCAACCTTTACGACGCATGCCTTCAATGTTCATGGCAAAAGCATGGGCTGGATTACCAGATACCATGACATAAGCAGGTACATCTTTCAAAATAAGCGAAGCACCACCAATCATACTGTATGAATCGATTTTACAGAATTGGTGAATACCAGAGTTACCACCTACGATGACATAATCACCGATATGGACATGGCCGGCAACGCCGACATTATTGGCAAAGATATTGTGATCACCTACCACACAGTCATGTGCAATATGTGTATTCACCATCAATAAATTGTGACTACCAACTTTAGTTAGACCCTGATCTTGAACAGTACCACGGTGTAAACTACAGTGTTCACGAATCGAGTTATAATCACCGATTTCTAACCAGGTTTCTTCACCAGCATATTTTAAGTCTTGGCAGACTTCACCAACACTGGCAAATTGAAAAATTTCGTTATGTTGACCAATACGGGTATAACCACCCACCACAACATGTGAATGCAGTTTAGTGCCCGCTCCAATTGTGACTTTAGGACCAATAATACAATATGGTCCAATTTGCACATCCGGAGCAATTACTGCTGATGAGTCAATAATGGCGGTAGGATGAATTAATTCGTTATTGCTCATGCTGTCTCTGTTTTCTGATGCGAAACCATAATTTCCGCGGTTGCTGCGACTACGCCATCTACAGTGGCAACACAATTATATTTGTAAATGCCACGCTTTTGCATCACTAATTCTGATTTTAATACAAGTTGATCGCCTGCAACGACTTGTTTTTTAAATCGGACCTTTTCTGCACCAGCAAATAAGAACAACGAACCCGCTGAAGGTTTCTCATTATTCATGATGAAACCTAAGATACCCGACACTTGCGCCAATGCTTCAACAATCAGCACACCCGGCATAATTGGGTATTCAGGGAAATGGCCCTGTAAAAATTCTTCGTTAATCGTTACATTTTTATAGCCTACAATCCCGTTGTCAGTCACTTCAACAACACGATCAACCAATAAAAACGGATAACGATGTGGCAAATATTCACGAATAGTCTGAATAGTCATTGGTAATTCAGGTTTTGTGAAAGCTGGGGTATTCGACTCTGTCATCATAATTATTTACGCAATTTAAATGTTGATTCAAGGGACTCAATTTGAGACTGCATATGATCAAGTCGTTTGACCAATTGGGTCAATGGCACATCTGCTAATTGTTTAAAACGGATTGCTGCCTTTTTCCAAGAACCACTTTCAAGCATTGGCGTGCCTGAAGAATAACTTCCAGCAACGGAAATACTTTTTGTGACCATTGACATACCGGTAATTGTCACATTATCTGCAATATTAATGTGACCTACGATACCAACAGCCCCTGCTAGCACACAATTTTTGCCAATAGTTGTACTACCAGCAATGCCACATTTCGCAGCCATTGCTGTATTTGCACCAACTTTGACGTTATGCGCGATTTGCACAAGGTTATCAATAATGACACCATCTTCCAAAATTGTGTCATCTAAAGCACCACGGTCGATACTACAATTTGAACCAATACGCACATCATTCCCGATACGTACAGAACCTAATTGAGCAATACGATGCCATTTCCCTTGATAAGGTGCAAAACCAAATCCTTCACCACCGACCACCGTATTTGCATGGATACGTACACGATCACCTAACTTGGCTTCACCAGTAATCGTCACATGCGAATCGATAAAACAATCTTTACCAATTTCAACACCATGATCAATCTTCACTTGTGATTCAATGCGCGTTCCTTCACCCACCACACTATTCGCACCAATCACCACATAATGCCCAATATAAGCAGTATCAGAAATGATTGCGGAAGGATGAATTTGAGCAGTACTTTCAATACCTGTTTCTACAGATTTTTTTTCAAAAACATGCGTTAGAATAGCGAAAGCCAGATACGGATTGGGTACAACAATGAAGTTTTGCTGCGAAGAGATTTGTGACTGCATGTCTGCAGTCACAATCAGCGCACCAGCCTGAGACTGTTGAGCTTCATTCAGATATTTATCTGCGTTTAAAAATGCAAGCTGATGCGGTTGAGCACTCTCTAAACTTGCCATTCCGCTGAATTGCAAGTCTAGCTGGCCAATACATTGACCTTGAACAAGTTGAGCAAGCTTTTCTAAACTGAATTTTTGAGAATTCATTGATTATTTAATTGCATTAACCTTTTGAATCATTTTATCAGTTAAATCAAACTTAGGGTCATACGCAAGTGCTGAATTTTTATTCAAAACAACATCTAACTTATTTTCTGTGCGCAATTGTTCTGCAACTTGTTTGATTCGAGTATCCATTGTGCGATTTAAGGACTGAATATTCCCTTGAACCGAAGCTTGAACTTTTTGCTGTAAATCAGTCAGCTCTTTAAGTTTAGCTTGATACTGTTGACCCATTTGCTGCTTTTGCGCAGCAGTCAACTTATCACCACCCTGCTGAGCTTTTTGCTGCATTGCTTCCAGCTCTTTAGCCAGTGATTCAATTTTAGTGGTTTGTGGTTTCAACTGCTGTTGAATTTGAGCATTTTGTTGCTTTATATAAGAGCTTTGATCCACCACCTTTTCTAAATCAACCACACCGTAACCTGCTGCATGTACTGCAGCAGAACATGACATACCCAATACCGCCAAACCAGCAAATAATTTATTCATCTTATCAACCTGTAATTTTGTTATTCCCAAAAGGGTCGTACTTAGAACGTACGACCAATCTCGAATTGAATTTCTTTTGTTTCATCACCAGCTTTGTCATTAAGCGGGAATGCATAACTGAGTGAAATTGGACCAATCATCGTGATCCAAGTAAAGCCTGCACCAACGCTATAACGCATATTTTTCATATCAAAACCGAAGTTATCTTTACAGTATTTGCGATCTTCACTTGACTGAGATACATCACATTGGGTATCAAATACTTGCGCGCCTTCAGCAAACAATACTGGGCGTACTTGACGCGCCCAATCGCCTTTAAATGGCACAGGTAAAGCTAATTCAGTACCAAATTGAATTAAAGCATTACCACCAACTTCTTCCATATCATAATCAGTTTGATTGGTATCTTGGTAATAAACACCCGGATATTTTGGACCCAACGTACTGTTATCATAACCACGTACCGAACCAAAACCACCTGCATAGAAGTTTTTATAAAATGGTAAATCATTACCATAACCCAACTTACCATAGCCACGGAACACAAAGTCTTTACCTAATGGGAAGTAAGCCTGGGCATCATACGTAACTTTTTGATATTCAACATCACTACCAGGTAGCGCCACTTCGGCATTCACACGATGAGACATACCTGACGTTGGGAATACTGGACGGTTTAAGGTGTTATATGACCAACCTAAATTTAAATTATAAGTTAAAAAATCACCTTGATACTCAGCACCATATGGCAACGTATTAATCACATTACCTTTAGAGTCTACGCAACCTTTATCCACATCTGTTGTACCAGGACAATATTGACCTGTTTTTGTTTCCTTACCACCATGGCTCGTTAAATAATCAGCAACATATGTAGAAACATAAGGACCCGTAGTCACATCAGTTTTATCTACATTTAACCCCATACTGATACTTTGGTTTTCATCGATCGGATAACCAAAGTTAATACCACCACCAAAACTGTCAGTGACGTAGTTGTTAACGTTATAGTCGTCATCTAACTTGGTTTTACGGTAGTACATATTATAACCACGACGTACACCATCAATAGTGAAATACGGGTCAGTTACACTGAGGTTGTAGTAATCTTGAGTCTCAGAACGTGACAAATCGATAGAAACTGCATTACCTGTACCCAAGAAGTTGGTTTGACTCAAACCTGCTTGGAAAGTTACACCGCCACTTTGTGAGAAACCAACAGCCAAAGTACTTGTACCTGAATGCTGTTCTTCAACATTCACATTTAAATCAATTTGATCTGGCGTACCCGGAATACGTGCAGGTTTAACATCAACGGTTTTAAAGAAGCCTGTACGCTCTAAACGCACTTTAGACAAATCAATTTTTTCGTTACTTGCTAATGCGCCTTCCATTTGACGCATTTCACGACGTAGCACTTCATCAGCTGTTTTCGAGTTACCTGTAAAATTAATGCGGCGAACAGTGACTTGCTGACCCGGATTCACATAGTAATTTAAATCAACCAATTTGGTGTCTTTATTGATTTCAGGAACAATGTTCACTTCTGCAAAGTAGTAACCTGCGTTACCGTATTTACGAAGTAAAAGTTGTTTAACACCATTCACTTTTTCTTGTGAATATAAATCGCCATCTTTATAGAGTTTTAAAGCGTTTAAATCAGTTTGCGTATAAAGCGTATCACCTAAGAAATGGGTTTCACCAAACTTAAATTGTTCGCCTTCATCCACCGAAACTTCGATAAAGACATGTTTTTTATCTTCACTCAAATTCAGACTTGAGTTGGTAATGTTAAAGTTGATGTAACCTTTGTTGAGATACATCGCACGTAAAGCTTCTAAACTCGCAGCCATCTTTTCACGTGCGTAGCGGTCATTACGAGAAATGATCGAGTTCCAACCACTTTCTTTTAATGCAAAAATTTGTTTAATTTCGCTTTCTTTAAAAACCGTATTACCAATGATATTAATATCAAATACTTTGGCAGATTGACCTTCTTCAAACTCGATTAAGACATTTACACGGTTATTCGGTTGAGCGGTTGTAATAACTTTTACATCAGCATCGTAGCGACCTTGCTGCATGTACTGTTGTTCTAATTCAGTTTCAACCGTTTGCAAAGATGATTTCTTTAAAACTTCACCTTCGGACAGACCCATTTTCTTTAAGCCTTCTTCCAAGGCTTCTTTAGGAATAAGTTTATTGCCTTTTAGCTCAACTTTAGAAATTACTGGGCGTTCAACCACTGTATATACAAGGGTATTACCGACTTGTGAAGACTTCACATCATCAAACAAACCCGACGCAAACATGCTACGAATTGAGTTTGAAATGATTTGATCATTGACACGATCACCAGCGGAGAATGGGATCATTCCGGCTACATTGTCAGGAGTTAAACGCACTAAGCCATCAACACGAATATCTTGTACTACAAAATCATCTGCTGCATATACTTGTTGTGCTACGGCCATAGCACTAACCAGTGCCAATGGCATAAATAAATGTTTGTGCTGCATGCCAGTCTTTTCCGCTGTTAATTTATTTCGTATAACGTTCTTATAAACGCATAATGTCATTGAATAGAGCCAGTAGCATCATGCTACCCAGCAATACCATACCAATTTTTAATCCAACCAATTGTATTTGTTCAGAAACAGGTTTACCACGAATTAATTCAATAAAATAGTAAATTAAATGACCGCCATCGAGCATAGGAATCGGTAGTAAATTTAAAATACCTAAACTCACACTCATCAGTGCCATAAATGAAATGAAGGTTTGCCACCCCATTTCGGCACTTTGTCCAGCCACTTTCGCAATGGTAATCGGACCAGATAAATTATCCAAACCCACCAAACCACGCACCATTTTTACAATAGAATTCAGGATCATACTAGATATCTGACCTGTTTTTTCTACCGCTTTTCCCATCGCCTCTACAGGCGTGTATTGAATGGTTTGTTTGTATTCGGCTGGAATATTGACTTTACCCGGATCGCTTTGTACACCTAAAAGCCCTGTGACTTTACCCATTTGATCATGCTTACCTTGCGGCATCACGTTTAAATGCACAATTTTATTTTGTCGTAAAACATCAATTTTAAGTAACTTTTCTGGAGAAGCTTGTACAACTTGTACAACATCAAACCAGTCTTTCATTTTTACGCCATCGATCGAAACAATTCGATCACCCACTTGCATCCCTTGGCGAATCGCTGCGCCATCTTCACTGAGTTTTGAAACCACTGCAGGAATTTCAGGACGATACGGTGTAAAACCAAGAACATCGAGTGGTGACTGAGTTTGATCGCGTAAGAAACTTTGAATCGGTAAACTGAAGTTTTGAATTTGCCCTGCTCGTTCAGCTTGAATTTGAATATTGCCAGTTTCACCTACACGATCAACCAAGGCATAATTCAAGCGCTCCCAAGTGGATACTTGAGTGCCATCTACGGCAGTAATTTTATCACCAGACTGCATTTGCGCAGCCGCTGCTGGCGTATTCGGTAAAATTTTACCTACGCGCGTATTGAGCTGTTCCTGAGCTGGTAAAAATAAAATCCAAAACAACACCACAGCAAAAGCCAAGTTGATGAGTGGCCCTGCAGCAACAATTGCAATACGTTTCCAAGGGTGTTGTCTGTTAAATGCTTTCGGTAAGTCTTCTGCTGCGACATCACCTTCTCGTTCATCCAACATTTTGACATAACCACCCAGTGGTAATGCAGACAGTTGATATTGAATACCCGACTTCTTTGACGTCCACTTAAGTAGTGTTGGGCCAAAACCAATCGAATACACCAAAACTTTTACGCCCAGTTTACGTGCAACGAAATAATGCCCAAATTCATGAATCGCTATCAGCGGTCCAAGTAGCAATATTGCTGCAATAATCATAAACAAGGCATTCATGTCTTAACTTCCTGAATTCAATACTGCTTTTTCAGCAACCATACGTGCCGATTTATCTGCATGCAAAATAACATCAATATTATTTGCAGCTGAGTTTTCAACTTGCCCCAACACATGTTCCACAATTTGAGGGATTTGAGTAAAGCCAATTTTCTCATGCAAAAATGCTGCAACGGCGATTTCATTGGCTGCATTTAAAATCGTAGGAGCTAAGCCTCCAGCCTTCATGGCTTGACGTGCTAATTTTAGCGCTGGGAATCGCTGTATATCAGGCTGTTCAAAATTTAACTGAGAATGAACAAATAAATCTAATGGAGGCACATGTGTTTGAATACGCTTCGGCCATGCTAATGCATGAGCAATAGGCGTACACATATCAGGATTACCCATTTGCGCCAAAGTCGAACCATCTACATATTGAACCATTGAATGAATGATACTCTGTGGATGGACAACAACTGTTACAAATTGTTCTTCAACTGCAAAAAGATGACAGGCTTCGATCAATTCCAAGCCTTTATTCATCAGCGTTGCAGAATCAACTGAAATTTTTTGCCCCATCGACCAATTTGGATGCTTACAGGCTTGGGCCGGCGTTACACTTTGCAATTGTTCTAAACTATGATGTAAAAATGGACCACCAGAAGCGGTAAGTAAAATTTGTTTGACACCTAGCTTTGGCTGACCATGACGCTCACCTTGTAGATAAGTTTCAGGTAAGCATTGGAAGATTGCATTGTGTTCAGAATCGACTGGCAGCAACAAAGCATTATTTTCACGTGCGGTCTGAATCATGATGTCACCCGACATCACCAGCGCTTCTTTATTTGCAAGCAACACGCGTTTACCTGCTTTCGCAGCAGCCAATGTAGGTAGCAACCCTGCCGCACCAACAATAGCTGCCATGACCACATCAACCTGTGGATGTTCTGCTACTGCGATTAATCCTTCTTCATCATGCAGGATTTCAATATCAGTTAATTTTTCAGCTACGAGTAATTGGCGCAGTTCATCCACTTTATTGAATGGAACAACTGCGATTTTCGGTCGATATTGTTTGCATATTTCGACAAGTTCTACAATTCGGCTATGTGCAGTGACTGCAAAAACTGAATACTCTTCGGGATGCTGTTGCAGAATCTTTAAAGTACTTTGACCAATGGATCCTGTTACACCCAATATACAAACAGATTGTGACATCTATAAATCTACGCCAATTAATTTTAAAACATACATACCTGCTGCAAAGATAGGTGCTGCAGCAAGCAACGAGTCAATACGATCCAGCACACCACCATGTCCGGGAAGAATACGACCAGAATCTTTGATCCCTGCACGACGCTTGATCATCGATTCAAATAAATCACCAAGTACTGAACTAAATACTGTTATTACTGAAAGTATTAAAAATAAAATATGTTCAGCGATGCTTAAATCAAGATAAATAATTTCAACAACAATAACTATTAGCATTGCAGTGAATAGACCGCCATATAAACCTTCGATCGATTTATTTGGGCTCACATCTGGTGCAAGTTTTTTCTTACCAAATTTACGTCCCACGAAGTATGCACCACTGTCTGCACCCCATACCAACAGGAACAGATACATGAGCCACCACGGTGAGTTCATCCACACAGAAAAAATAGCAGTTACCGCAGCAGGAACTAAGACTAAACCAATACCACTGAGACTCGGGTTATACCAGTTATCGTAATCAGGATAAGACTTCACCCAATAGACACTTAAGATCCAAGTAAAGATCGAAGCCGCCCAAAGCAGTAATGCAACATCTGTAAAATGCAATGCTAGTGCTGAAAGAATAGCAGTGACTAGACCATAGCCCCAAGCGAAAGGTTTAATCACATTTTGTGTATTCCGCGGCATGAGTTTGAACCACTCATAACCCGCGACAGCTGATGCAATAATCATCAGCACAAGCATTGGGTATTTAGACTCGGTTGCAAACATGCAACTCAGTACAACTGAAACCAGTACCAATGCGGTTATTATCCGCTCTAACATTTATTTATTCTCAAACTGCTCTTGTTGAATCTGCTCTGAGGTCTTACCAAAACGACGTTCACGACCACCAAATACTGCTAGTGCGTCGTCAAATTCTTCAATGGTAAATTCAGGCCATAATGTCTGGGTAAAATAAAGTTCTGCATACGCAGCTTGCCAAAGCAAGAAGTTCGAGAGACGGAAATCACCACCTGTACGAATTAACAAATCTACCGGAGGTAGATCACTTAAACTGACATATTGACCAAAGACTTCAGCATCCACTGCTTCAAGATCTATTTTGTTAGTTAAAACATCTGCTGCGATTTGTTTTGCAGCCTGTGCCATATCCCACATACCACCGTAACTAATTGCAATAGTTAAAGTCATGCTGTCGAAATTAGCAGTCCTTTGTTCAGCTTGCAACATTAAGTCACGTAAGTTAGGAGATAAACGAGAACGATCACCAATAAAACGTAGGGAAATGTTAAATTTTTCCATATGCGGCAACTGCTCATGAATGGTTTCTTCGAGAAGAGCCATCAACAGATCAACCTCAAACTGAGGACGATTCCAATTTTCACTCGAAAAAGCAAAAACCGTCAGTGCTTGGATATTTCTTTTACGACAATGTTCAACGATGGGATCTAGGATGTCCTTTCCAGAACGATGCCCTTCACCTTTTTGCATTTGATTCTTTTTGGCAAAACGATTGTTGCCATCCATAATGATGGCAACATGTTTTGGAAGACGGGAAGTTTCTTCAGATGAGGTCATTAAAACTTAGACCTTCATCAATTCAGCTTCTTTTGCAGCCAGACGTTTTTCAACTTCAGCAACGAATTTGTCTGTGATTTTTTGAATGTCATCACCCGCACGACGCTCATCATCTTCAGAAATTTCTTTTTCTTTCAACAATGCTTTGATATCACCCAAAACATCACGGCGGATGTTACGGATCGCAACTTTTGCATTTTCAGCTTCGTTACGTGCAACTTTCTGCATGTCTTTACGTGTTTCTTCTGTTAATGCAGCCATAGGAACACGGATGGCATCAGCAGTAATCGGGTTTAAGCCTAAGTCAGATTCACGGATTGCTTTATCAATTGCAGCAACCATTGAACGTTCAAAAGGCTGAACAAGTAAAGTACGAGAGTCTTCTACACCCACGTTCGCTACTTGGTTTAATGGCACATCAGAGCCATAGTAAGGAACCATAACACCATTTAAAATTGATGGGTGCGCGCGCCCTGTACGAACTTTAGCAAAACCATGCTCTAGAGAATCTAGAGATTTGTTCATACGGTCTTCTGCGTCTTTTTTAAGATCGTTAATCATGTGATCTTCCTTACTTAATTCGAAAAGATGTAAATTCTAAAATAGCTTGTAGTATAAAGAGCTTTAAGGCCCACGTACATTAGTTAGTAACGTGAGTACCCTCTTTTTCACCCATTACCACTGAAAGTAATGAACCTGATTTGTTCATATCAAATACTTGAAGTGGAACGTTGTGGTCACGGCATAAGCAGATCGCAGTTAAATCCATCACACCCAGTTTTTCATCTAAAACTTGGTCAAATGTTAATGCATCGTATTTCACTGCATCTTCATATTTACTTGGATCTTTGTTGTATACGCCATCAACCTTCGTCGCTTTAAGGATAAGATTGGCTTCAATCTCGATACCGCGTAAACATGCTGCTGTATCTGTCGTAAAGAATGGGTTACCCGTACCTGCGACAAATACACAAACTTCGCCACGAGTTAAATGACGAATAGCATCACGGCTAGAGTATGATTCAACTACTGCACCAATAGGTAAAGCTGACATTAAACGAGTTTTGATATTACGTCGTACCAAAGCATCACGAAGTGCCAAACCGTTCATCACAGTGGCCAACATACCCATTTGGTCACCTGTTACACGGCCAACCAAACCATCTTTTTGTAATTGGCTGCCACGGTAAAGGTTACCACCGCCGACAACGATACCCACTTGAACACCCAAACCAACAAGGTGCGCAATTGCGAGTGACATTTGATCGAGCACTTGTGCATCGATACCCATCTCTTTATTGCCCGCTAAAGCTTCACCTGAAAGCTTAAGCAGGATGCGACCAAAACGTGGTTTTTTAGAATCAAGCATCATCAACTCCGAATTATTTAATTTCAATTATTTTTAATGAATCGTTTAAGCAGACTTAACCGAGATCAGTTTTGCAAATAAGTCATATTCATCTGCATCTGTGATTTCCACTTCAAGTAAATCACCTGCTTTAATCACTGACTTATCGATATCTTCAACAAATACATTACCGTCAATTTCAGGTGCATCTGCATAAGAACGTGCAACAGCAACTGGGAACTCTTCTTCAAGATCATCCACAAGTACTGTCATTTTCTGACCGATACGACTTTGCAATTTCGCAGCAGAGATTTCTTGCTGAACTTGCATGAAACGTTCATAACGCTCTTGTTTGATTTCTTCAGGCACATGATCTGGCAAATCATTTGCAGTCGCGCCTTCAACTGGTGAGTAAGTAAAACAACCCACACGATCAAGCTGCGCTTCTTTTAACCAATCAAGCAACATTTGGAAGTCTTCTTCAGTTTCACCCGGGAAGCCCACAACAAATGTAGAACGAATCACAAGATCAGGACATTTCTCACGCCAAACTTTTAAACGCTCTAGTGTATTTTCACTGTGCGCAGGACGTTTCATGAGTTTTAAAATCTTAGGACTTGCATGTTGGAATGGAATATCCAAATACGGCAGGATTTTGCCTTGTGCCATTAAGTCAATCACAGCGTCTACATGTGGATATGGATATACATAGTGCAGACGCACCCAGATACCCAATTGACCCAATGCTTCACACATATCATAGAATTTGGTTTTAACGGGCTGACCGTTCCAGAAGTCCAATTTGTATTTGGTGTCTACGCCATAAGCCGATGTATCTTGAGAAATCACAAGGACTTCTTTTACACCTGCTTTTTTCAGCGCTTGAGCTTCAGTCAACACTGAACCTACTGGACGAGAAACCAAATCACCACGCATGCTTGGGATGATACAGAATGTGCAACGATGGTTACAACCTTCTGAAATTTTCAAATAAGCATAATGTTTTGGTGTTAATCGAATACCTTGTTCAGGTACTAGATCAATAAACGGATTGTGTTTTGGTGGCTCAGGCACGTATTCGTGCACAGCTTCCATCACTTCTTGATATGCCGCAGCACCTGTCACTTTTAAGACATTTGGGTGCATTTGGCGAATTTTGTCTTCGTCTTTACCTAAACAACCAGTCACAATTACGCGACCGTTTGAACTCATCGCTTCGCCAATGGCATCTAGCGACTCTTGTACTGCAGATTCAATAAAACCACAGGTATTTACAACTACTAAATCTGCACCATCATAATCTGATGCTACATCATAACCTTCAGTCTTTAACTGAGTTAAAATTCGTTCGGAATCTACCAATGCCTTAGGACAACCTAAAGAAACAAAACCGACTTTGGGGGATTTCATGAATCTGCGCTCCACTATAATCCGCGTATTGTATGTCTTTTCAAAACATAAAAACAGGTGAAAAGACCACTCTTTATATCACGCACCAAAATAATGCTATAAATTCATCCATATAATTTCATTTGCACCATTTTAATGCATTTTAGATTTACAGCCTGTTTTTAATCAGCTATACACTTTATTTAAAGTCTTAAATAAGCGCATTTATTCAAATAAGCATCAAAACTTAGCGTATTTCTGAAATAGTTGGCTTATATCTTGCATAACTTGCATCAATTCGAACCTTATTAGATTGAACGATTTGCTTTATGAAGATGCCATTGCGCCATTTTAAGACAGGAACCTCTCGCTAATGGATCAGACTATGACGATTGATTACCGGCTTTTAGTGGATAATTTAACCACTGCCATTTTATTGGTCGATAGCAACCTGAATATTTTTTATTTAAATTCATCTTGTGAAGCGCTTTTTGACATCAGCTTACTTCGTGCATCAGGTCAGCCTGTATTAAATTTACTTCATATGCCCGATGATGAATTCAATACGCATGATGCATTAATGAATACATTAACTTCTGGTCAACACTATACGCGCCGAGAAGCAACGATTAATGTCAACTTTAAAGACATTCATGTCGATTACACCGTGTCACAGCTCAACTCAGGTAAACCCTACCACCCTTTGCTATTGATTGAGCTCAATCAAATCGACCGGATGTTAAAAATCTCTAAAGAAGAAAACCTGATTCAACAGCATCAAGTCGCACGACAACTGATTCGTGGTGTTGCCCATGAAATTAAAAATCCACTCGGTGGTATCCGTGGGGCGACACAACTTTTAGCGCGTAGCTTAAATGATCCGAAGTACAGCGAATTCACCGACATTATTATTAGTGAAGTAGACCGATTACGTAATCTTGCTGACACTATGCTTGGTTCAAGACAATTACCAAGTTACGAACCAGTCAATGTCCATGAACCCCTTGAACGTGTTCGTTCACTGATCGTCAACCAAACCAAAAAGAAAATTAAGATCACTCGTGATTACGACCTTTCTTTACCAGATGTACTGGCAGATCGTGATCAATTAATTCAGGTCATGCTGAATATCAGTGTTAATGCTGTTCAGGCGATGACTGAAAATAAAGAGTTCTTTGTTGAGCATCAACCAGAACTCACCTTGCGCACACGTATTCAACGGCTAGTCACCATCAACGGTGTATTAAAACGTTCTGCGGTACGCATTGACATCGAGGACAATGGACCAGGTGTCCCACAAGAAATATTAGAATCCGTATTTTACCCTTTAGTGACAGGACGAGCGAAAGGCACAGGTCTCGGCCTGAGCATTGCACAAAATATTATGCATCAACATAACGGAATGATTGAATGCCAATCAGTTCCTGGAAAAACAGTATTTAGCCTATATTTACCTTGGGAGTCAGATCATGTCGCGTAATAAGATTTGGGTCATCGATGATGATCGCGCCATGCGTTGGGTGCTGGAAAAAACATTCAAAGAAGAAGGTTTTGATGTTACCAGTTTTGAAGAAGCACAATCCGCTTTAGATCAGTTAAGTGTCGATGCGCCAGATGTTATTTTGACAGACATCCGTATGCCGGGTATTGATGGACTGACCTTTTTAGGTAAAGTCAAAGGCAACTACCCTGACTTACCTGTAATTATCATGACCGCACATTCAGATTTAGAATCTGCTGTGTCGAGCTATCAAACGGGTGCTTTTGAATATCTACCAAAACCTTTTGATATTGATGAAGCTTTAGCACTTGTTAACCGTGCAATTTTACATATTGCCAAATTACAACAACAAGAATCTGCAAAAACCGTTCAACCGATTCAATCTACAGAGATTATTGGTGAATCACCTGCTATGCAGGAAGTCTTCCGTGCCATTGGCCGTCTTTCTCAATCACACATTACCGTATTAATTAATGGTGAATCAGGCACGGGTAAAGAATTGGTTGCGCATGCGTTGCACAAACACTCACCACGTGGCAATAAGCCATTTATTGCCCTCAACATGGCAGCAATTCCAAAAGATTTGATCGAAACTGAATTATTTGGTCATGAAAAAGGAGCGTTCACCGGTGCCAACACACAGCGTCAAGGGCGTTTCGAACAAGCCAATGGCGGGACTCTTTTCCTTGATGAAATTGGCGACATGCCATTTGAAACCCAAACACGTTTACTGCGTGTTTTAGCGGATGGCGAATTCTACCGAGTCGGTGGTCACATCCCAGTCAAGGTGGATGTCCGTATCGTTGCAGCGACACACCAAGACTTAGAAAAATTAGTACATGAAGGTCGCTTCCGTGAAGACTTGTACCACCGTCTAAACGTGATTCGTATTCATATTCCAAAACTTGCACATCGTAGTGAAGATATTCCGATGCTTGCACAGCACTTCCTTGCAAGTGCAGGTAAAGAACTTGGGGTAAGCCCTAAAATTCTGCGTCCTGAAACGCAAGAATACATGCAAAAACTGCCGTGGCAAGGTAATGTGCGTCAGCTTGAAAATACCTGTCGTTGGTTAACGGTTATGATCACAGGCCGTGAAGTTTATCCAGAAGATTTACCGTCTGAATTAAAACAGATTCCAATTCAAGGCACAGATGGCAATCCTGCTACTCAAGGGATTGATCGTATTGGTGTGCATCACTGGGATGAGTTACTTGGTCAATGGGCCGTACAAAAACTTAAAAATGGTGAGATGAAAATTCTCGACATTGCCACACCAATGTTTGAACGCACCCTCATCAATGCTGCACTACAGCAAACACGTGGGCGTAAGCGCCATGCAGCAGAACTTTTAGGTTGGGGTCGCAATACCTTAACCCGTAAACTTAAAGAACTCGGTATGGACAGTGCCGAAGATGATGTCGAAGAAGAATTAGAAAGTTAATTTTCTAATTTACATTAAAAAAGCCACTCACTTGACTGGCTTTTTTATTTTGAGATTTTTTAGCAATATTTTATGCCGTAAAGCCGACATAACGTGAATAACCTTCCACCCCTAAATCAGACTTATAAATCAGAAACTCAGGGAAGCTCGAGGCGGTAATTTCAGTAAACATATGATATTGATCATCATTGGCATGCAAGTCATCGACTGTATGCTGCATGGTTTGCTCAAATTCATCTGTAATAAACTCAAAACCAATATCCATTGCAATAAACAGCACATGCTCACATGGCTGTACATACTGCTCTTCTGACCAATCAATCACTTGCTGCTGACAATGTGGACACTGAATGTTATCTGAAGGAGAAATATCAAGTTCGATCAATTGATAAGACATAGAAGTAAATTTATTCATGAATATTAGATTTATTCTAACAAAACTTAGTTTCAGCTAAAGATATTTATTCAATAAAAAAGGAGCCGTAGCTCCTTTAAATATGACTGATTTCGATTATTTCTTGAGGGATGACTTATAGGCTGACAATGCAGCCACCGCGATAGCCGACAAAGCAATACCCGGCGCACTTGCAATTAAAATACCTGTCGTTCCTAGACCTAGCGCCAAAATCTTGCCTGTAAGTAATGGACCTGTCATTGCACCCAAACGCCCCCATGAAATTGCACTTCCCACACCTGTCACTTTCCCCGCTGGTGTGTAGAAAATTGGAGAGATCCCATACAAAATCGATTGACCACCTGTAGAGAAAATTCCGCCCATGATGCCTGCTGCGATGAGTACAGGAATGGAATTTGTTGTAAACAACACAAATAATGCTACAAACAAACCTGAATAGATAATCACTGCCATTTGCCATAATTTTAGCCGATCAAGCAAGTAGCCTAAACCCAGCGTACCAATCACTGCGCCCACTTGGAACATCAACATGATCATGAAAGCTTGTTGCTTTTCCAGTCCTTGTTCCATAAGCAAGTTAGGCAACCAACTGATCAGAATATAGTTCACCATTAAGGTAAAGAAGAAACTCAGCCAAAGCGGCAATGTATACTTATAACGCTGTTCAGCAAAAAGGATTTGCCCCATCGCTGGAACCGTTTCCTTGCTTTCTGCCTGAACTTTTTCTGTACGCTTATCTTTTAAGATAATCGCCATGAATGGAATCAAGATTAAAGGCGTTAAACCACCAATTAAAAATAGTGTATGCCATGAGATATCTTTAAAGATAATACCCAAGCCAGCAACAAAGATTGCACCTACGGGTAAGCCACAGTACATCAAACTATTTAAGCGCCCACGGTTAGCATCCGTCGCTTCATCACCCACCACCGAGATCATCGTTGGCATCGCAGCGCCCAAACCTAAACCTGTAAAGAATCGTGCGATATATAAAATTTCAATGCTTGGTGCAACTGCCGTGATAGACATAAATACACCGAAGATAAAAATCGACAACATCAGGACTTTCTTCTGTCCCAAATAGTCAGCGACACGCCCCCCAAAGAACGCGCCAAATAACATACCAAACACACCTAAGCTAAACACATAGCCCATTTGCACTTGATCTAAGGAAAATGTCGCTGCGATTCCTTTTGCTGCGATACCGGGCGCTTGCAGGTCAAAACCTTCAAAAAATGCTACCCAGAAACACAAAAATACCGTTAGAAATTTTTGCATTTTTCCCGATTGTTGATTTGCCATAATCGAACTCCATTCATGTAGCGTAAACCCACTTGTACGCCATGCCCTGAAGTTTCGGCTTTATTGGGTAGAATAAATACCACTACAAAGGTCGGAATTCACACGACCAAAAGCCCACCATTAAAACCTAAAACTTTGTATATCAATAGTTTTTAGATCTTATTTTTTGTATTTATATTTTACTATCAATCACTTAAGTTTATGAAAGATTTTAATAATCAAACCATAGCTAAAACTAATGATGATCAAAATATTCATTTAATCCGATCAAATACCAGCAGCCAATAATTTATTGGTAATAAAAAACCCGCAACTGAGCGGGTTTTTTATTTAACTCAAAATCTTATGCAGATTTTTTCGCTTGGTTATTCTTACGAATCGTAATCATCACCAATTGAACAGCCGCAGGTGTAACACCCGGAATACGGCTTGCTTGAGCCAATGTTTCAGGCAATACATTTTTCAGCTTCATAGTGATTTCACGTGAAAGACCAGAAACTACATCGTAATCAAAATCAGCAGGGATACGTGTATCTTCCAAACGCTTCATTTGCGCAACGTCTTCTTGCTGACGGTTAATATAACCCGCATATTTCACTGCAATTTCAATTTGCTCACCCACAAATGCTGAAACTTCTGAACCTGTCAATTCAGCAATTTGTGAGAAGTTGATATTTGGACGTTTGAGCAAATCGATCGCATTGGTTTCTTTAGACAGGTCATCACCAGTCATTTCAACGAATTTTTTGCCTAGTGGATTGTTTGGCGCTGCCCAAAGGTGTTGTAAACGACCTTTCTCCGTTTCAACTGCTTCCATTTTTTGGCAGAACGAATCCCAACGCGCATCATCCACAAGACCCATTTCACGGCCAATTGCTGTTAAACGCTGATCTGCATTATCTTCACGCAACATCAATCGGTATTCCGCACGTGAAGTGAACATACGGTACGGTTCTTTAGTACCGAGAGTAATCAAGTCATCAACCAATACCCCCATGTACGCTTCATCACGTTTCGGTGTCCATTGCTCTTGATCCCATGCACGACGTGCTGCGTTCAAGCCTGCAAGCAAACCTTGCGCACCCGCTTCTTCATAACCTGTTGTACCGTTAATTTGACCTGCAAAATACAAGTTATTAATCGATTTGGTTTCTAAAGAGAATTTCAATGATTGTGGATTGAAATAATCGTACTCAATCGCATAACCCGGACGCAAAATGTGCGCATTTTCCATACCACGAATCGAGCGCACCAATTCAAACTGAACGTCGAATGGTAAAGAAGTTGAAATACCGTTTGGATAAAGCTCATGTGTGTCCAAACCTTCAGGTTCCAAGAACACTTGATGCGAATCTTTATCGGCAAATTTATGAATTTTATCTTCAATCGATGGGCAGTAACGGGGACCCACACCTTCAATCACACCAGTATACATTGGTGAACGGTCTAAGCCGCCACGAATGATATCGTGAGTTTTTTCATTGGTATGCGTGATGTAACAGTTGATTTGTTCAGGGTGCATCGATGCATCACCCATGAACGACATAGTCGGAGATGGGAAATCACCCGGCTGTGGCGTCATCACAGAGAAATCAACTGATCGTGCATCGATACGTGGTGGTGTACCAGTTTTTAAGCGACCTACAGGTAAGTTCAATTCACGAAGGCGCGCAGCCAATGAAATTGAAGGAGGATCGCCCGCACGACCGCCTGAAGCATTATTTAAACCTACGTGGATCACACCACCTAGGAATGTACCTGTAGTTAATACAACAGTTTTCGCATCAAAGCGAATACCCATTTGGGTGACTACACCTTTAACGGTATCGCCTTCAACAATAAGGTCATCAGCTGCTTGTTGGAAAATATCCAAGTTCGCTTGATTTTCAAGGGTTTCACGAATCGCAGCTTTATAACGAATACGGTCAGCCTGCGCACGAGTCGCACGAACAGCCGCACCTTTACGTGAGTTTAAAATACGGAATTGAATACCACCTTTATCGGCAGCCAATGCCATTGCACCGCCTAAAGCATCAATTTCACGTACTAAATGTGATTTTCCAATACCACCGATGGCTGGATTACAGCTCATCTGCCCTAAAGTCTCAATATTATGAGTTAAGAGTAAAGTCTGTCGACCCATACGTGCCGCAGCAAGAGCTGCCTCAGTACCCGCGTGACCGCCGCCGATAACAATGACATCGTAAACTTTAGGATAATGCATAGTGGTAAAGGAGATTAAAAAAGGATGACGGAAGATTATAGCAAAACTTCACCGATAAGTTGACTGATTAACTCGATTTTATTGTTATTGACTAGGGTGTGTTGACATTTACAGCCGATAAATTGAGCTAAAGAGGCAACCATATAAATATACAAGCTAAAGCAACAGCGCTTTGATAGTTACGTTTTAGCTTATCGTATCTTGTGGCAATTCCTCT